>NZ_JAMJFW010000031.1:0-58993 GCF_023544405.1 Enterobacter cloacae complex sp. OE43NF | reverse complement strand
AGAGAAGAGTTTGAAGTGGTTGTGTTAGCGGAAGATTTGCCGGATGAAGGGTTAACTAAAGGCATGATAGGTGCCATCGTATTCATACATGAAAAACCACATCTGGCTTACATGGTTGAATTTGTTGATGATGAAGGCCGCACTGTTGCAATGCCTTCTCTTTTACCTGAGCAAATAACAGATTATATTCCGCCAGAATGATCTGATTTATCATACGCTCGTTACGTACACTGCTAAAAAACACTCAGGGCGATTTCCCGCCCTGAACTGCAAAAGCATATGCATTCCCCCGTAAATACCCCGACGCGTCTGGTTAATTTATGATGTCATGAATGACTATTCACCCGGATATATGACTACCGTTTGTAAAATGACTACGATGATTTTTCCATAGCAAGCAGAGGGACTTATGCAACCCTATAAACAACCGTGAGTGGATACCTCAGCGGTGGCTTATGGATGCAACCCTACGCATCTTTTCATTACACCATCACACTCACCTGCGCCGCAACAATGCGCCACCCGTAAGCAAACCGCACCCACGTCTGCTGCTGGCGGCCAATGCGTTCCGTCCCCTCGCGGGTAAATTCGGTGCTGCACACCGCGTAATCTTCTCCGAAGGTGGTGATCACGGTATTGCGCAACGTCCGCTGCAGCCCGGCGGAGGGGCGCGCCGCCCGAAAGGCGCGGATTTCATCAATGCCGTAAAGGTTTTCCCCCGCGCCCAGTCGCACCGTGTTTTTGTCGTGCCAGAACAACTCATCCAGCACCGCAATGTTGTTGCTCACCAGCGCATCTTCATAGCGATAAAACGCGGCCGTGACGTCCGCCACCACCCAGGGAAGGTTAATGTCGTCGTGATTCATCATTGTGCCATCTCCGCAGGACGGGCATCGGTTATCCCGCTCGCTTCCAGGACCCGCGCCACGCGCAGGCAGGCTTGTTCATTAAACGGCGCTGCGATGAGCTGCAGACCAATCGGTTTCCCCTGGGCGGTGCGTAGCGGAACGGTGGTGACGGGCAAACCCAGAAATGAGATCGGCTGTGTCAGCATCCCCATGCTGGCGCGCACCGGCAGTGGCTCGCCGTTAATCTCCATGGTCTGCTCGCCAATCGTCGTGGCGCTGCGCGGCGTTGCCGGGGCGATCAGCACGTCGGCCTGCTCAAACAGCGCTTTACAGGCCTGTCGGGCGTGGGCGCGAAAACGCTGGGCCTGAATATACCAGGCGGAAGGGATCATCGCCCCAGCCAGCAGGCGTTCGCGGGAGTGTGGTTCAAAACGCTCGGGTTCACGGCGAAGTGACGGCAGGTACTGGTTCCCCCCTTCGGAGGCGCTGATGATAAACGCGGCAGAGCGGGACAGCGCGGCTTCAGGGAACTGCAACTCCTCCTGGACGTCGAGAGCACGTGCCGCGCGCGCGACGGCTTCCCGGGCGTCGTCGTTACACCACGTGCTGAAATAGCCCCCGAGGACGGCACAGCGCAAACCATCCAGACCGCGATCGAGCAAAGGCCGCGTCTGCTCGCGGGAGGACTCTGCCTGAAAAGGGTCGCTGGTGTCTCGCCCCTGTAGCGCATCGTACACGGACGCCAGATCGCACACCCGGCGGGCAAACGGCCCGATATGATCGAGACTGGCGACAAACGGGTGGCTGCCGGAGCGTGACAGGCGGCCAAAGGTCGGTTTTAAGCCGTAAATTCCGCACAGGGACGCCGGGACGCGAATCGACCCGTTGGTGTCGGTACCCAGTGAAAAATGGACCAGCCCGGCGGCGACGGCGGCGGCAGAGCCACCGGAGGAGCCGCCTGCAATGCGCGTCAGATCGTGCGGATTACGCGTGGCGCCGTAGTGGCTGTTTTCCGTGGTAAAGCCGTAGGCATAGGCATCCATATTGACCATCCCGGACAACAGTCCTCCTGCGCTGCGTAGCTGGCGAACCGCAAAGCTGTCTGCGCTGGCAGCGGAACGCTGGCTGAACAGCTCGGCTCCGGCGAGGGTGGTGTGCCCGGCCACATCAAACAGGTTTTTTACCGCGTAAGGCACGCCCGCCAGCGGCGGCAGGGGGCGCTTTTCCCGGCGCAGGGTGTCGATATTTTCTGCCTCGGCCAGCATCCGCGCTTCGGTAACCGCCGTCCAGGCGTTGATCTGCGGGTTGATGCGCGCAATATCTTCCAGCGTCTGACGGGCGATCTCGCGGGCGCTTAACTCGCCTGCACTCAGCGCCTGCTGGATCGCGCTGATACTCATCTTGTGTAGCCTCATGCTTTGTATACTCCTGCGATCTCCAGACGGTCATCAAGCGGCAGCGCCATCAGCGGGGCGGCCATGGCGGCAATGCGGCTAAACTGCTGCTGAAGCTCCGCGCGGCGGGCGTCATCCAGCTCAACGCCCAGCACGGCCTCCATCTGCGCCAGGTAGGCATGCCAGTCAGGTTGTTGTGTTGTCATGGTTTTCTCCTCAGTATCCGGCGGCGCCGCCGTTGCTGCGCGGGTCGAACGCGCCTTCAAACAGCCCGTTCGGGTGGCGGACAATCGCGCCCGCGTGGCCCATGGCTTCGCTAAAGTCCGGGAAGATCTCCACCTCGTGACCCAGCGCCTGCAGGCGTGCGATCGTTTCAGGGGAAAACCGGCCTTCCACCTTTAAGGTGTCTGAGCTTTGTCCCCAGGTGCGCCCCAGCAGCCAGCGCGCACGGGAGATGCTCTCCTGCAGCGGCAGACCCTGCACCACATAGCGGGTAAAGAGCGTGGCCTGAGTTTGCGGCTGGCCGTCACCGCCCATGGAGCCGTAGACCATCACCCGTCCGTCGTTCAGACGCGCCGCGGCCGGGTTCAGGGTATGGAACGGCTGTTTGCCCGGCGCGAGAGCCAGAAGATGTGCGGGATCGAGGCTGAACGACGCCCCCCGGTTCTGCCAGACGATACCCGTATCCGGGAGCACTACGCCGCTGCCGAACTCGTGATAAATGCTCTGGATAAACGACACGGCCAGGCCGCTGTTATCCATCACCCCCATCCACACCGTATCGCCAGGGCCTTTGCCGGTGCCCCACGGCGCGGCATGGTTATCGTCAACCCGGTCGGCGAGCGCCTGAAGCGCCGCAGGATCCAGCAGGCTCTGGATATCGGTTTTCAGCTCGCGCGGGTCGGTGATGTGGGCATCGCGCAGGCCAAAGGCCAGTTTGGTGGCTTCCACAATGCGGTGCACTGTCCCGGCGTCGTCGGCATCGGCCATCGCCAGACGGTCGGCGATGCCGAGGATCGCCAGCGAGACCAGCCCCTGCGTCGGTGGGGCGAGGTTCCAGACCTCACCCTGCTGATGCGCTAATTTCAGCGGCGTGGTGCGCCGGGCGACATGCGCGTTCAAATCCGCCAGCGTAATGGGCAGGCCGAGCGTCTCCATCCCACGGGCCAGACGCGCCGCCAGCGGACCACGATAAAAACTCTCCAGACCCTCTTCGGCAAGTTGCGTCAGCGTGGAGGCCAGCGCCGGTTGATAAAACCGGCTGCCGACCTCCGGTGGTTTGCCGTCTACCAGCCAGGTTTCTGCAAAGCCGGGCAGGTCTTTCAGTTCGTCGAATTTACTGGCGGTGGCAGTGGCCTGCGAGGCCGTGACCGGCGTGCCATTGCGGGCATAGTCAATGGCATCTGCCAGCAGGCGCGTCAGCGGCAGGGCGTTGCCCGTCAGCGCATGTGAGACTTTAAGCGCCTCCGCCCAGCCACTGACGGTACCCGCCACGGTCAGCGCCGCACGGGGGCCGCGGTGGGGGATGTGCGCCAGATCGCCATAGGCGGCAAGCGTCGCCAGCGATCCCGCCGCGCCGCTGGCATCGATGGCAATCGGTTCGCCGCCGGGGGGCACGATAAGCCAGAAGCCATCGCCGCCCAGGCCATTCATATGGGGATAGACCACGGCAATGGTGGCCGCTGCCGCGACCATCGCTTCAATCGCGCTACCGCCATCGCGCAGCACAGACAGCGCGCTCTGGCTGGCAAGATGATGGGGGGCAACCGCCATTCCGTGAACGGAGACATTACTTTGCATGAACAGTCCTCATAACCCTGAAAGTCACAAGGCGCTGCAAAAGCTGTTCCAGGTATGAAAGAAAAGTTTCATGTCATCCCGGCTGATAAGCTGGCATGCTTAATGAATAGAGAGCAAGAGATGAAACAAACGTTACAGAGGCGTTATGGAACAGCTTGATGAACGACTGAAAGCACAATACGCGTCACTGTCGCCGCAGGAGCAGCGGGTGGCGGATTTTATTTTCGATCACTTCGACGACCTGATCAGCTACAACAGCGCCGAGCTGGCACAGCTGAGCGGGGTGTCGAAAGCCACGGTGAGCCGCCTGTTTAAGCGTCTGGGCTATGAGAAGTATAAGGACATGCGCGATGAGCTGCGTACCCTGCGCCAGAGCGGTATGCCGCTGACGGACAACCGCGACGCGGTGCAGGGCAATACGCTGCTGGCGCGTCACTATAAGCAGGAGATGGCTAACCTGACCCAGTGGGTGAATGCCCTGGATGCCCGGCAGTTTGCCGACGCGATGGCGTGCATGGTTAAGGCGAAGCGCATCGTCATTATAGGGATGCGTAACGCCTATCCCGCGGCGCTGCACCTGCGTCAGCAGCTGTTGCAGGCGCGCGGGCAGGTGCTGGTGTTGCCGCAGCCCGGGCAGAGCCTGAGCGAAGAGCTGGTGGATCTCACCCCCGACGATCTGGTGGTCATGATGGCCTTTCGCCGCCGCCCGCGCATCATCCGCCCGCTGCTGCAGCAGCTTCAGAGCAGTGGTATTCCGGTGCTGCTGATGTGCGAGCCGCAGGCGCACAGCCTGTTTCCGCTGGCGAGCTGGCAGCTTTGCGCTCCGCTGGACAGCGTCTCAGCCTATGACAGCTACGCCTCGGTCAATAGCCTGATTAACCTGCTGGCAAACGCCTTCCTGCATGAAATCCTCGATAAAGGCCGTCCGCGCATTCATGAGATCGCCACCCTGTATCAGCACCTGGACGAGCTCGAACAACGATAATGGGGCATCGGTGTGGTGCTTTGCATTGAAATGGTGCAGTGAGGCGGGGCGAAAAAGAGACAGCTTTTCCGCCCCGCCTTTGTTTTATCAGGCATTACAACAAAATCCCGCGTTTCGCTTTATCTGGCACATTAGTTGCAAAATCCAATTCAAAGAATCTTTTGTTTCATATTAACGTTACGGGGAAGCACCATGAAAAAATTGTTGATTGCACTGGCCGGGGCCGTCTGTCTGCTCACTAACCTGTCGGCAAAGGCGGACCAGCTTCAAAATATTGAAAAACGCGGCACCATTCGCATTGCCGTGCCGCAGGATTTCCCGCCGTTTGGCTCGGTCGGAACCGATCTGCAGCCGCAGGGCTATGACATCGATATGGCGCGTTATCTGGCCAAACAGATGAAGGTCAAGCTGCAACTGGTTCCGGTGACCAGCGCCAACCGCGTGCCGTATCTGCAAACCGACAAAGTTGACCTTGTCATTTCAAGCCTCGGTAAGAATGCGGAACGTGAAAAGGTGATCGATTTCAGCCGCGCCTATGCGCCGTTCTTCCTCGGGGTGTTTGGCCCGAAAGGCGCAGAGCTGAAAGATGCCGCCGCCCTGAGCGGTAAAACCATCGGCGTGACGCGTGGCGCGGTCGAGGACATGGTGCTGACCAGCCTGGCGCCGAAAGACGCAGACGTAAAACGCTATGAGGACAACAACACCACGCTGTCGGCGTATCTGTCCGGACAGGTGCAGTATGTGGCCACCGGCAACCTCGTGGTGGCGGCCATCTCGCGCCAGAACGCGGAGAAAGCTCCGGTGCCGAGCTTTATGCTGAAAGATTCACCGTGCTTTATCGGGCTGAAGAAAAATGAACCAGCGCTGAAGGCGAAAGTGGATGCGCTGATTGAACAGGGTATTAAAGACGGCACCCTGAACGGCTTCTCTGAGCAGTGGCTCAAGGCGCCGCTGCCGGCAAGCCTTGGCGTGTAAGGCAATGACAGATCAACTCCATTTCTCTGAGCTCTGGCCGCACTGGCCGGCGCTGCTGGCCGGGCTGTGGGTCACCATCCAGTTGACGGTGATGGCGACCCTGGGCGGTCTGACGATTGGTATTTTCGGGGCGGCTATTCGCAGCGGGCGGGCGACGTGGTTTAGCCGGATCTGGGGCGGTTACGTGGAGATTATCCGTAACACGCCGTTTGTGGTGCAGCTGTTTTTTATCGTCTTTGGCCTGCCCAATATGGGGCTGAAGATGACGGCGGGTGAGGCGGCACTGCTGGCGATGGTGATCAATCTGGGCGCGTACAGCACGGAGATTGTCCGGGCGGGCATTCAGGTGACACCCAAAGGGCAGTGGGAGGCCGGACGCGTGCTGGGGCTGACCCGCACCCAGACCTTCATTCGCGTGGTGTTACCGCCTGCGCTACAGCGTATTTATCCGGCGCTGGTGAGCCAGTGCATTATCGTGATGCTCGGCTCGTCGGTGGTGTCGCAGGTCTCGTATGAAGAGCTGACCTTTGCCGCCAACCTGATCCAGTCCAGAACGTTTCTGAGCTTTGAGGTTTATCTGGTGGCAACCGGGATTTACTTAGCGCTGTCGATTACCCTGCGTCAGCTGATGATGGCGGCAGGACGCAAATGGCTGGGGGTACAGGCATGATGACCACCTTTACCGACTGGGACATTATTCGCAACCTGCTGCTGGCCGGGCGCTGGACGATACTGCTGTCGCTGGTGGCGTTTGTCGGCGGCGCGGTGGTGACCCTGCCGCTGCTGCTGCTGCGTCTCACTGGCGGGCGAATGATCATGCGCCTGATCCGCGGCTATATCGAACTGTTTCAGGGTACACCGCTGCTGATGCAGCTATTTCTGGCGTTCTTCGGCGTGGCGCTGTTCGGCATCGATGTCTCGCCATGGACCGCCGCATCGCTGGCCCTCACGTTCTACACCAGCGCGTTTTTGCTTGATATCTGGTTTGGCAGCATTCGCGCGCTGCCCAAAGGGCAGTGGGAAGCGTCGCGCTGTCTGGGGCTGACCTTTGGCCAGACGCTTTATCGGGTGGTCGCGCCGCAGGCGTTGCGGATTGCGATTGCGCCGACGGTCGGTTTTGCCGTCCAGGTGATTAAGGGCACGGCGCTGGCGTCAATCATCGGCTTTATCGAGCTGACCAAAGCCGGGACGATGCTCACCAATGTCACTTATCAACCGTTTAAGGTCTTTGCGCTGGTGGCGCTGGGCTACTTCATTCTGTGTTATCCGCTGTCGCGTTACAGCCGTTATCTGGAGACTAAATTCAATGCCTCTCATCACCATTAATCAGGTGCAGAAGTACTACGGCGATAACCATGTCCTGAAGGGGGTCGATCTCGATATCGACATGGGTCAGGTGATTTCGATTATCGGGCGCAGCGGATCCGGCAAAAGCACCCTGCTGCGCTGCATCAACGGTCTGGAAGGGTATCAGGACGGCAGCATCAAGCTTGGCGGCATGACCATTACCGACCGGGATTCCCAGGCGCGTGAAATCAGCCGCTCGGTCGGGATGGTGTTCCAGAACTTTAACCTGTTCCCGCACATGACGGCTCTGGAAAACGTGATGCTCGCCCCGCGTCGGGTGCTGAAGAAAAGCGCCGCCGAATGCCGGGCGCTGGCGCAGCAGATGCTGGAGAAAGTCGGCCTCGGCGATCGTCTGGATTACTACCCGTCGAGTCTCTCCGGCGGCCAGCAGCAGCGCGTGGCAATTGCCCGTGCGCTGGCGATGTCGCCAAAAGTCTTACTTTGTGACGAGATCACCTCCGCGCTCGACCCGGAACTGGTGGGCGAAGTGCTTAAGGTGCTGGAGCAGCTGGCAGCAGAAGGGATGACCCTGATTCTCGTGACCCATGAAATGAATTTTGCCCGCGAAGTGGGCGACCGCGTGGTGTTTATGCACCAGGGGAAAGTCTGGGAGCAGGGCGACAGCAAAACGCTTTTCGCCAACCCGCAGACCACCGAACTGAAGCAGTTCATCTCCTCCGTGCGCGGCCTCAACTGATAAGGACTTAACAATGGATATCGCTCAATTTCCGCAACTTAATCCGCCGCCGCGTCTGCTGATGGGGCCGGGGCCGATCAATGCCGATCCGCGCGTACTGCGCGCCATGTCGAGCCAGCTGATTGGTCAGTACGACCCGGCGATGACCCACTACATGAACGAAGTAATGGCGCTCTACCGCGGGGTGTTCCGCACCGAAAACCGCTGGACGATGCTGGTGGACGGCACCTCGCGCGCGGGCATTGAGGCGATTCTGGTGTCGGCCATTCGCCCGGGCGATAAAGTGCTGGTGCCGGTGTTTGGCCGCTTCGGCCATCTGCTGTGCGAAATCGCCCGCCGCTGCCGGGCGGAAGTGCATACCATCGAGGTGCCGTGGGGCGAGGTGTTTACCCCGGATCAGGTGGAGGATGCCATCAAACGTATTCGTCCCCGTCTGCTGCTGACCGTGCAGGGGGACACCTCCACCACCATGCTGCAGCCGCTGGCCGAGCTCGGCGCGATTTGCCGCCGTTATGACGTGCTGTTTTACACCGACGCCACCGCGTCGCTGGGGGGGAACGCGCTGGAAACCGATGCCTGGGGGCTGGATGCCGTCTCCGCTGGCATGCAGAAATGCCTTGGCGGTCCGTCCGGCACGTCACCGATCACCCTGAGCCCACGCATGGAAGAGGCGATCCGCCGCCGCAAATGCGTCGAGGAGGGGATCCGCACCGACGCCCATCGCGACGGCGACGAGGAGATGATCTACTCCAACTATTTTGATCTCGGCATGGTGATGGATTACTGGGGGCCGGAGCGGCTGAACCATCACACTGAAGCCACCACCGCGCTGTTTGGCGCCCGCGAATGCGCGCGGCTGATCCTGCAGGAGGGGCTGGACAACGGCATCGCCCGGCACAAGCTGCACGGCGATGCGCTGCTGAAAGGCATTCAGGCGATGGGGCTGGAGACCTTTGGCGATCTGAAGCACAAGATGAACAACGTGCTGGGCGTGGTGATCCCGCAGGGCGTTAACGGCGATCAGGTGCGTAAGCTGATGCTGGAAGATTTCGGCATCGAAATTGGCACCTCGTTTGGCCCGCTGCACGGCAAGGTATGGCGCATTGGCACCATGGGTTATAACGCCCGTAAAGACTGCGTAATGACCACCCTGAGCGCGCTGGAGTCGGTGCTGAACTACCTGAAATTCACCACCCCCCAGGGGGCGGCGATGCAGGCCGCGTGGGATCATTATCGCCGCGAGACGTCACAATGAGCCCGGCGGCAGAGCGGGTGATGGCCCGTGCCGATGCGCTGGCCGCCATCAGCGAAACCCCGGACGGCCTGACGCGGGTTTATCTTTCCACGCAGCATCTGCAGGCCAACCAGCTGGTCGGGCAGTGGATGAGCCAGGCGGGCATGACCGTCTGGCAGGACAGCGTCGGGAATATTTGCGGGCGCTATGAGGCGCAGCTGGAGGGCGCACCGGCGATACTGCTTGGCTCGCATCTGGATACTGTGCGCAATGCCGGGCGCTACGACGGCATGCTTGGCGTGCTCACCGCCATTGAAGTGGTGGACAGTCTGCATCAGCAGGGCGTGCGCCTGGCGCAGGCCATCGAGATTGTTGGCTTCTGCGACGAAGAGGGAACCCGCTTCGGCATCACGCTGTTAGGCAGTCGCGGCCTGACTGGCACCTGGCCGGAGAATTGGCTTGATACCTGTGATGCCAGTGGCGTAAGCGTGGCGCAGGCGATGGTGCAGGCGGGGCTGGATCCCGCACGGGTAGCACTTGCCGCGCGGCATCAGGACGATTTCAGCGCCTGTCTGGAGCTGCATATTGAACAGGGGCCGTGCCTGGAGCAGGAGGGGCTGGCGCTGGGGGTGGTGGAAGCCATTAACGGTGCGCGGCGTCTGAACTGTCTCTTTACCGGCGAAGCCGGGCATGCCGGTACCGTGCCGATGGCTCACCGTAAAGATGCCCTGGCCGCGGCTGCCGAATGGATGGTGCAGGTTGAAAACACCACCCGACAGCGCGGCGGCAATCTGGTTGCCACGGTGGGGGCGTTACGCTGCCTGCCCGGCGCGGTCAATGTGATTCCCGGCGAGGTGGCGCTCTCGCTGGATATTCGCGGCCCGCAGGATGCCCCGCTGGACGCACTGCTCACTGAACTGCTCATTCAGGCGGAAGAGATCGCAGCCCGGCGTGGGCTCCGTTTCAACGCCGAGGAGTTTTACCGGATCGCCGCCACGCCCTGCGATGCCAGACTGCAATCGCTGTTAGGGGAAGCCGTGACATCGGTTCAGGGCCGTACGCTATCGCTGCCGAGCGGTGCCGGGCACGACACCATTGCGCTGGCAGAACGCTGGCCGGTGGGGATGTTGTTTGTGCGCTGCAAGGGGGGCATCAGCCACCATCCGGCGGAGTCGGTGATGGCTGAGGATGTCGCGCTGGCGATTGAGGCGTTTGGGCGGGCGGTGAGAGCGCTGGCTGACGGTGGCGCGCGTTAAGCCACCGAACGCACCGCATCTTCGATATCAGCGCTCACCCGTACATCCTGGTCATCAAAAACCATGCAGTGATGGTCGTCAAACGCCACGTCTATCTTCTGCCAGGGCGCGAACTTCACGTCGCCCGGCAGCAAGATCTTCACGTTGTCATGGCCATAGCATTGCCCAAACAGGTAAGTATTGTTTCCCAGTCGCTCCACCACTTCACAGTTAAATTCCAGCCGCGTGCCGCGGTGAAGGTCGGTGGTTAAATGTTCCGGGCGGATGCCCAGCGTGACCTGACTTCCCGGCTGCAGCGGTGTGGTGGTTATCGCGAGCGTGAGCGACTTCTGTTGCGATAGCCTGACGGTAAGCTTACCTGGCTGCCAGGCTTCAACGGTCGCCGACAGAAAGTTCATCTTCGGAGAACCGATAAACCCGGCGACAAACTTATTTGCCGGTTTGTAATAGAGATCCATCGGGGCGCCCATCTGCTCAACCTTGCCATAGTTCATGACCACGATCTTGTCGGCCAGGGTCATCGCTTCGATCTGGTCGTGCGTGACATACACCATGGTGGTTTTCAGCTCCTGATGCAGGCGGGCAAGGTGCAGACGCATCTCGACGCGCAGTTCGGCGTCCAGGTTAGAGAGCGGTTCATCAAACATAAAGACGCGCGGGTTACGCACGATGGCGCGGCCTATTGCCACGCGCTGGCGCTGCCCGCCCGAAAGCTGTTTAGGTTTGCGGTCCAGCAGATGGGAGAGCTGCAGCGTTTTTGCCACCATCTCCACCTGGTGACGGATCTGTTCTTTTGGGACCTTATTCACTTTCAGCCCGTAGCCCATGTTTTCGGCGACCGTCATGTGCGGATAGAGCGCGTAGGACTGAAACACCATGGCCACGCCGCGGTGGGAAGGCGCGACGTCATTCATGACCTCATTACCGATTAAGACTTCACCTTCGCTAATCTCCTCCAGACCGGCAATCATGCGCAGCATGGTCGATTTACCGCAGCCGGAAGGGCCAACAAAGACGGCGAATTCCCCGTCTTCAATTTCAAGATTCACGTTGTGCAAGGTGACGGTGTCGCCAAAGCGCTTGGTGACATTCCTTAACTGTATGTTTGACATCAGTGTTCCCCGAGTAAACCGCTGTCTATGTTTTACGTATAACAATCAGGTTCAACATAGCTGGACGGTGCAATTTGTCTGTATTGACTATAACTTCCAGTATTCATGCGCCCTATACAGATTTTCCATTAATGTTATGACGATCACACAACTTACAGTTTTTTGTAGAGTTATCATGATGTGAAGGGTAGCGTATACCAAACCAAAGATATTTGACGTCATACGTGCAGCATCTGATTTTGATGAATTTTAGATGAGGCAGATAAGGCGTTAAATGTCATAACAACCATAAAATTGTTATACCTTCACATGAGGTTTGTAATGAAAAAGAACCTACTTGCCGCTCTGATCCTCTCTACGCTCTCGGTGCAGGTACATGCCACCACGCAGCTTAACGTCTGGGAAGACATCAAGAAGTCATCCGGTATAAAAGAGGCGGTGGCTGACTTTGAAAAACAGTACGACGTTAAGGTCAACGTCCAGGAAACCCCTTACGCCCAACAGCTGGAAAAACTGCGTCTGGATGGCCCGGCGGGCATTGGCCCGGACGTGCTGGTGATCCCTAACGATCAGCTGGGCGGCGCCGTAGTGCAAGGGTTGCTGACCCCCCTGAATCTGGAGGCTAAGCAGACCGAACAGTACACCCCGGCCTCAATTAATGCCTTCAAAATGGATAATGCCCTCTACGGCGTACCGAAAGCGGTCGAGACGCTGGTGCTGATCTACAACAAAGACCTCATCGACAAGCCCCTCAAT
The DNA here is from genome assembly GCF_023544405.1 of Enterobacter cloacae complex sp. OE43NF. NCBI lineage: Bacteria > Pseudomonadati > Pseudomonadota > Gammaproteobacteria > Enterobacterales > Enterobacteriaceae > Enterobacter > Enterobacter cloacae complex sp. OE43NF. The sequence goes on along the minus strand of NZ_JAMJFW010000031.1, from coordinate 46,589 downwards.
TCGCTGCAGGACTGGTATGACTTTTCGAAACAGCAGCGCGCGAAAAACCAGTACGGCCTGCTCGCCAAGTTCGACCAGATTTACTACAGCTGGGGGGCAATTTCCCCGATGGGCGGCTACATCTTCGGTCATAACGACAAGGGCGGCTATAACGCCAGCGACGTTGGCCTGAACAAGCCGGGCGCGGTAGAGGCCGTGACGTACCTTAAAAAATTCTACGCCGACGGGATCTTCCCGGCCGGGATAGTCGGTGACAACGGTCTGAACGCCATTGACTCCCTGTTCACCGAGAAGAAAGCGGCAGCCGTGATCAATGGGCCGTGGGCATTCCAGCCGTATGAAGCAGCAGGGATCAACTACGGCGTTGCGCCGCTGCCAACGCTGCCCGACGGCAAGCCTATGAGTTCTTTCCTTGGCGTGAAAGGCTACGTTGTCTCCACGTGGAGCAAAGACAAAGCCCTGGCGCAGAAATTTATCGAATTCATCAACCAGCCGCAGTATGTGAAAACGCGCTACATCGCCACGCGTGAAATCCCGCCGCTTACCGCGATGATCGACGATCCGATTATCAAAAACGACGAAAAAGCGAGTGCCGTCGCGGTACAGTCGGCGCGCGCAACTGCCATGCCGGGCATCCCTGAAATGGGTGAAGTCTGGGGGCCAGCCAACGCCGCGCTGGAGTTGAGCCTGACCGGCAAACAGGATCCTAAAGCCGCGCTGGATAGCGCAGAAAAACAGGTCCAGATGCAAATCGAAGCCATGCAGGCCAGCAACCAGTAATTTTCTGCCGTCGCAAAACGGGAGGACTCTCTCCCGTTTTTTTGAAAGGAGTTGTCTGTGAGTATCATCCCGGAAAATTTTGCCAGACCGCACGGGGCCGGGCGCCATGCCTGGACCGGCCTGCTGCTAGCGTTCATCCCCGGCTTCGGCCAGTTCTACCATCGTCAGTGGCTGAAAGGGATCATCTTCCTGGTACTGCTGGTGAGTTTTATCGGCGTATTTGCCGATTTTCTGCGCGAAGGGCTGTGGGGGCTGGTGACGCTGGGCGAGGAGGTGCCGCGGGACAACTCTATCTTCCTGCTGGCTGAGGGGATCATCAGCGTGCTGATCGCCGCGTTTGGCGTGATGGTCTGGTACCTGTCGATGCGTGATGCGTGGGTGAATGGCAGAAAACGCGATACGGGACTTGCGCTTAACAGCGTGCGCAAGCAGTACCAGATGCTGCTGAGCGACGGCTTCCCGTATCTGATGATCACGCCCGGCTTTATCCTGCTGGTGTTTGTAGTGGTTTTCCCGATCCTGTTCGGCTTTGCCATCGCCTTTACCAACTACAACCTCTATCACACGCCGCCGGCTAAGCTGGTGGACTGGGTTGGGTTTAAGAACTTCATCAATATCTTCACGCTCTCCATCTGGCGTTCGACCTTCTTCGACGTGCTGCAGTGGACGGTGGTCTGGACCCTGCTCGCTACCACGCTGCAATGTTCGGTAGGCGTGCTGCTGGCCATTCTGATAAACCAGAAAGATCTGCGCTTTAAACCGCTGATCCGCACCATCTTCATTCTGCCCTGGGCGGTGCCGGGCTTTGTCACCATCCTGGTGTTTGCCGGAATGTTTAACGACTCCTTTGGGGTGATCAACAACGCCATTCTGGCCTTCTTCGGCATCGCGCCAAAAGCCTGGATGACCGATCCGTTCTGGACCAAAACGGCGCTAATTATGATGCAGACCTGGCTCGGCTTCCCGTTTGTTTTCGCCATGACCACCGGCGTGCTGCAGGCCATTCCGGACGATCTGTACGAAGCGGCGACCATGGACGGTGCCAGTAGCGCGACTAAGTTGCGTACCATCACGCTGCCGCTGGTGCTTTACTCGATTGCGCCGATTCTGATCACTCAATACACCTTCAACTTCAATAATTTCAACATCATCTACCTGTTTAATAACGGCGGACCGGCGGTGGTAGGGTCGAATGCGGGTGGGACGGATATCCTGGTGTCGTGGATCTACAAACTGACGATGTCCTCTTCGCAATATGCGATTGCGGCGACCATCACTATCCTGCTGTCGATCTTTGTCGTCGGGCTGGCGCTGTGGCAGTTCCGCGCCACGAAATCGTTCAAAAATGACGACATGGCGTAAGGAACGGAACAATGGCTCAATCACAAAGTATTAAACGTGAGAAGTGGGTTCGCCTCTCGCTCTCCTGGCTGGTTATCGTGCTGGTCTCGATAATCATCATTTACCCGCTGGTGTGGACGGTCGGTGCGTCGTTTAACGCGGGTAATAGCCTGCTGAGCTCGTCGATTATTCCAGAGAACTTCTCGGTGCAGCACTATGCCGACCTGTTCAACGGCCAGGTGAACTACATGACCTGGTACTGGAACTCAATGAAAATCAGCTTTCTGACCATGGTACTGACCTTAATCAGCGTCAGCTTTACCGCCTACGCGTTTTCGCGCTTTCGCTTTAAGGGGCGCCAGAACGGTCTGATGCTGTTCCTGCTGCTGCAGATGATCCCCCAGTTCTCGGCGCTGATTGCCATCTTCGTGCTGTCGCAGTTGCTGGGCCTTATCAATAGTCATCTGGCGCTGGTGCTGATCTACGTGGGCGGCATGATCCCGATGAACACTTACCTGATGAAAGGCTACCTTGATGCCATCCCGAAAGATCTGGATGAATCCGCGCGTATGGACGGGGCCAGTAATTTCCGGATTTTCATCGAAATTATCATGCCGCTTTCGAAGCCGATTGTGGCGGTGGTGGCGCTGTTCTCCTTCACCGGGCCGCTGGGGGATTTCATCCTCTCCAGCACCATTTTGCGCACCCCGGACAAATACACCTTACCCATCGGGCTTTATAACCTGGTGGCACAAAAAATGGGGGCCAGCTACACCACCTACGCGGCAGGCGCGGTCCTGATTGCGGTGCCGGTGGCGATCCTCTACCTGGCGTTACAAAAATACTTCGTCTCCGGCCTGACCTCCGGGAGTACCAAAGGATAACCATGAAAAGACTCAAACCCGCTTTGCTCGCCGTTTGCCTCTCATGTGGCCTTGCCGCGAGTGCTTTTGCTGCCGACGCGGTGAAAACGCGTCCGTTTAACACCATGCCTGCAGATTTTATTAAGGGGGCGGATATTTCGACCCTACTGGAAGCCGAACAACACGGCGCGAAATTCTATAACCAGAACGGCCAGCAGCAGGATGCGATTGCGATCCTGAAGGCCAACGGCGTGAACTATGTACGCCTGCGCCTGTGGGTTGATCCACAGGATGCGAGCGGCAAGACCTATGGCGGTGGCAGTAACAACCTGGAAAACACGATTGCGCTGGCGAAGCGCGTGAAGGCGCTGGGCCTGAAGCTGCTGCTCGATTTCCACTACAGCGATTTCTGGACCGATCCGGGCAAACAGTTCAAGCCGAAAGCCTGGGAGAAGATGGACTACCCGCAGCTTAAAACGGCGATCCATGACTACACCCGCGACACCATCGCCCGCTTTAAGCAAGAGGGCGTACTGCCGGACATGGTGCAAATCGGTAACGAAATCAACGGCGGCATGCTGTGGCCGGAAGGCAAAAGCTGGGGGCAGGGCGGCGGCGAGTTTGACCGTCTGGCCGGACTGCTCAACGCCGCGATTGGCGGGCTAAAAGAGAATCTGACCGGCGGCGAGCAGGTGAAAATCATGCTGCACCTGGCCGAAGGGACTAAAAATGACACCTTCCGCTGGTGGTTTGACGAAATCGCGAAGCGCGGCGTGCCATTCGATATCATCGGCCTGTCAATGTACACCTACTGGAACGGCCCGATTAGCGCGCTGAAGGCCAATATGGATGACATCAGCAGGCGCTATAACAAAGACGTGATTGTGGTGGAAGCGGCATACGGCTATACGCTGGACAACTGCGATAACGCTGAGAACAGCTTCCAGGCGAAAGAAGAAAAAGACGGCGGCTATCCGGGTACCGTTCAGGGCCAGTACGATTATATTCACGATTTAATGCAGTCCGTTATTGATGTTCCGGACCACCGTGGCAAAGGCATTTTTTATTGGGAGCCGACCTGGATTGCCGTACCGGGCACCACGTGGGCGACCAAAGCCGGCATGAAATATATTCATGACGAATGGAAAGAGGGGAATGCCCGCGAGAATCAGGCGTTATTTGATTGCCAGGGAAAAGTGCTGCCATCAATAACGGTATTTAAATAATTTTTATCTTCATTCAGGACGTTTTTAATATGAATAAATTTGCGCCTTTAAGCCCAAAGGTCGCGGCGTTATTGCATGGCGCCGACTATAACCCGGAGCAATGGGAGAATTATCCCGGTATTATTGAAAAAGATATTGCCATGATGCAGCAGGCAAAATGTAATGTGATGTCGGTGGGCATATTTAGCTGGGCAAAGCTGGAGCCGCGTGAAGGGGAATATGATTTTGCGTGGCTGGATAATATTATTGAAAAACTGTATGCGGCAGGTATTCATATTTTCCTTGCTACGCCAAGCGGCGCGCGTCCGGCGTGGATGTCGCAAAAATACCCTGAGGTGCTGCGCGTCGGGCGCAACCGGGTGCCCGCGCTGCACGGAGGCCGACATAACCACTGCATGTCATCGCCAGTGTACCGTGAGAAGACATTCACCATTAACCGCCTGCTGGCGGAGCGTTATTCACACCATCCGGCGGTGCTGGGCTGGCATATCTCTAATGAATACGGCGGCGAATGTCACTGTCACCTGTGTCAGGCACGTTTTCGCGACTGGCTGAAGGCGCGCTATAAAACCCTGGACGTGCTGAACCACGCGTGGTGGAGCACCTTCTGGAGCCACACCTACACCGACTGGTCGCAGATAGAGTCCCCTGCGCCGCAGGGAGAAGTATCGATTCACGGCCTCAACCTCGACTGGCGTCGCTTCAATACCGCACAGGTGACCGATTTCTGCCGCCATGAAGTGGCCCCGCTAAAAGTAGCGAATGCGGAACTGCCGGTAACCACCAATTTTATGGAGTATTTCTACGACTACGACTACTGGCAGCTTGCGAAGGCGATCGACTTTATCTCCTGGGACAGCTATCCGATGTGGCACAAGGAGAAAGACGAAACGGCGCTCGCCTGCTACACCGCCATGTATCACGACATGATGCGTAGCCTGAAGGGCGGTAAGCCCTTCGTGCTGATGGAGTCGACGCCGAGCACCACCAACTGGCAGCCAACCAGCAAGCTGAAAAAGCCGGGGATGCATATTCTCTCGTCAATGCAGGCGGTGGCGCACGGAGCGGATTCGGTGCAGTACTTCCAGTGGCGTAAAAGCCGCGGGTCGGTGGAGAAATTCCACGGCGCGGTTATCGACCACGTGGGTCATCTGGATACCCGCGTCGGGCGTGAAGTGACGCGCCTGGGCGAGATGCTGGCACGCCTGCCGGAGGTCGCAGGTTGCCGTACCGAGGCCCGGGTGGCGATTGTCTTCGACCAGCAAAACCGCTGGGCGCTGGATGATGCCGAAGGTCCGCGCAATATGGGAATGGAGTACGAAAAAACCGTCAACGAGCACTATCGTCCGTTCTGGGAAAAAGGCATTGCGGTGGATGTCATTGACGCTGACGGCGATCTGAGCGACTACGCGCTGGTGGTGGCCCCCATGCTTTATATGGTACGCGAAGGGTTTGCCGAGCGGGCAGAAGCCTTTGTGGCTAATGGCGGGCATCTGGTGACGACCTACTGGACCGGCGTGGTGGATGAGACCGATCTCTGTCATCTGGGCGGTTTCCCTGGCCCGCTGCGCAAGCTTCTGGGCATCTGGGCGGAAGAGATCGAGTGCCTGGGCGAGGGGGAACGCAACCTGATTCAGGGGCTGGCAGGCAACGCGGCAGGTTTGCAGGGGCCGTATCAGGTGCGACATTTATGCGAGCTGATCCACGCTGAGTCCGCACAGGTGCTGGCGACCTACCGCGATGATTTCTACGCAGGTCGCCCTGCGGTAACGGTCAACCGCGTCGGTAAAGGCAAGGCGTGGCATGTCGCTTCACGTAACGATCTGCCGTTCCAGCGCGATTTCTTCGCCGGGATTATCAACGAGCTGGCACTACCGCGCGCCATCGAGTGTGAGCTCCCGCCGGGCGTGGTTGCCACGGCACGCACGGATGGCGAAACCACCTGGGTGTTTGTGCAGAACTACACGGCACAGCAGCAGTACATCACGCTGCCACAGGGGTATACCGACTGCATGACAGACGCCGCTGCTGCGGGCGATACCGCTCTGCTGCCCTGGGACTGTCGTGTGCTCAGGCGTAAAGCGTAATTGATTTTCTCCCTCTCCCTGTGGGAGAGGACTGGGGTGAGGGCATCAGACCGCACCGTCCGGGCAAAAAGGCACAGAACGCCTGCTCCACGAGCAGGCATTTTTTTATCTGCATATAATGAGGCGTATTATGGACAGTCAAATTACCCAGCGTTTAATTCCCGCGTTTGGCGGCGACGATAATATCGAACACGTCGAAGCCTGTATTACCCGCCTGCGCGTGACGGTAAAAGATTTAAATAAAGTTGACTCAGAGGCATTACAGAATGAAGGGGCGCTGGGGGTAATTATTATTGGCCAGCAGGTGCATGCCATATTTGGCAGGCAGTCTGATGCCTTACGTCAGTTATTAGATGAACATTTTAATCAATAAATAAAAAAAGGGATAGCCAAAATAATGGCTATCCCGAAACAGGCGAATAAACTGCCAGTTGTTGGAGATACAATAACGATTAACGCATTTTAGAAATAAATATTACCACCAGGCTTCAACCTGCACGCCGAAATTCCAGGTATTACTGGCGGTGCCGTCTTCGAAGGATTTCCCATGTTCGGAATCATTCAGGTAGGAGGCAAACACCCGTAGCTCGGGACGTGACATAAAATCAGGTCCGTCCGCCAGACCTAAGGCGATCGTGTACTTCTCACCGCTCTGCTTGTAGTTTGAACCGTCGGTATAGGTATCTTTCTGGTAGAACCCGCCCACTTCACCAATCAGACGCACATATTCGGTGAACTGATACTGCGCGCGGCCCACCAGCGAAATCAGGCGCGATTTATCGGTATACTGCGTGGTGTCATCCGCCGAGCCCCAGGTCAGGACGTGGTTAAAGGAGAGCTTATCGGTAATGGGAATTAAGCCGGTATTAATCACGCGGTAGCCGCTGGCATCGTTCACATAGTTCCACATGTCGTACCAGCCGCCCCCCTGGGAAACCATGTTCTGCGCCAGACCTTTGTTGGCATACTGCAGCACCAGCTTGTTATAGCCGCCCAGCATGTCCTGGCTGATCTCTCCGGTTACCATCACGCCGTTGTCGGCCTCGTACAGCCCGCCATACTCTTTCTGTTTGTTGGTCGGGTTTGGCATGGCATAGTCAATACCCACTTCCGTCCACGCGCCTGCCCACGGTTTCCAGCCCGCATAGCGGAGATCGATATAATTAATGTTCACGTCGTTATCACCGTCAACGCGGTAGTCCACGTCGTTGGCATCGCCGCGGATCCAGGCCACGGAGACCGCGCCAGGGCCGAGCGTATAGTTTTCAATACCTGCACCGGATCCCGAGATGTTCCAGTATTTGGTGTCAATGATGTGCAGATCATGACGCTGGTAATAGCGCTTCCCACCCCAGATAACCGCATTCGGATCGCCCGGGATCAACCCCTTGATCTGCAGGTTAAGCTGACGCAGGCCAAACTGAGCGTCGTCGCCAAAGGTGGTTTCGTTATCGTTAGAGCCGTCAGACACCATGCTCACCATGCTGTCGAGATAAAAGCTCACGTCGTTCTTTTTGTAGACCTCAGAGCCCAGTTCCAGCTCGCCGTAGGTATCGGCTTCGTTACCCAGACGGCCTATTTTATTCTTCTGCCACTCCTCCATCCCACCATCCCGTGAGACGCCCACGCCGGAGCGAAGATAGCCATGAAAATCAATCGGTACTGAAGACGCAGCAAACAGCGATGGAGACGCTAACGCGGCAGCCAGCGCAACGGATACAGAGCGGATCGTCGTGTTCATTGTTACCCTCTTATTGTTTTGTAATACGTTCACAAATCCGCTGTCATAAAATGCCTAAACCTTCTGGCTGGCAATTGAACGATCCTAAATGTGTGATTAACTGCAAATAAAATAGACAATTTTGTTACGAGTGATGAGCTGTGCCACAAATTATGGCATTGTGAGCGTAATACTTTTTGATGGTGTTATGTCTGCGAAGTGAGGGCGGTGAGCGTTTTTTTACAGCGCCCCTGTTACAATCATCGCATAACAACATAAGGAACCGGACCATGAAGTCGAAAAGCGCAACGTTAGAGGACGTCGCACGCCATGCAGGCGTCTCCTATCAGACCGTGTCCAGGGTACTGAATAAATCTGCCAATGTATCCGAGGCCACGCGCCACAAGGTTGAGAAATCCATAGAGTTATTGCGGTATGTGCCGAATCGCCTGGCCCAGCAACTGGTAGGCAAGCAGAGCCAGACCGTCGGGCTGGTGACCATTTCGCTGGCTCTGCACGCGCCTTCTCAGGTGGCGGCAGCTGTAAAACGCTATGCGAACGTGGAGGGATACCAGGTACTGATCTCAATGATAGATGAGAACGTCAACCAAAGTATTCAGGACTCTATCAACGAACTGAAGTCCCAGCTGGTGAGCAAGGTGATCATTAACGTGCCTCTGGAGGCCGAAGAGGCGCAGAAAATCGCCACCGACAACGACGATATCGTCTGTCTTTTCCTGGATGTCGACCCGTACAGTTCTGTGTTTAACGTTTCGTTTAACCCGGCGGATGGGACCCGCGCCAGCGTTAAATACCTTTACGAGCTGGGCCATCGCGACATCGCCCTGCTGGCGGGGCCGGAGTCCTCTGTGTCGGCACAGTTGAGGCTAAAAAGCTGGATCGAAACCCTGAAGGGTTACGGGCTGGAGCCCGCTTCGGTGATCCGCGGCAACTGGGATGCGCAGAGCGGGTATGCCGGTGCGCTGCAGATGTTGCGCGAAACGCCGCAGTTTTCCGCCGTACTGGTGGCCAACGACCAGATGGCGCTGGGCGTACTGAGCGCCTTCCACCAGCAGCAGATTTCCATTCCGGGCGAGAAGTCGGTGATTGGCTACGATGATACCTACGAAAGCTCGTTCTTCTACCCGGCGCTGACGACGGTCTCACTGGATTTAGATCTGCAGGGCAAAGAGGCGGTGCGCCGCATTCTGGACAGCGGCGAAGAGAGTGCCCTGCGCATGTCTTCGATTTTACCTGCCCGTCTGGTGGTGCGACAGTCCACCGGGCCGAAAGGGGAGAAGGGAAAAAACCTCCAGGCGCTGGCCCAGCAGCTGCGCGAGATTGCGCATCAACTGGGTGATGTGTAGCGGAGTGAGCACCTCAATCACAGGAAAGAGGTGCTCGTAAGATTACTCCAGCCCCAGCGTATACTGGGCGATTTTGAAGTAGATAATCAGCCCGGTACCGTCGATAAGCGTCGCGATAAACGGCGCGGAGACGACGGCCGGGTCAATGCCGCAGCGCTTGAGTACCATGGGAATAACGGACGAGACTATGGCACTCCACAGCGTAATGCACACCAGCGTCAGGCTGACGATAAGGGTAATTTCCAGCCCAATCCCCATCATCCATGCGCGGATGCACCCGGCAATACCGAGCGTGACGGCAATCATCAGTGAGGTGGTCATCTCTTTGCAAAGTACGCGACCAACATCGCGCAGATGCACTTCACCCAGCGCCATGGCGCGCACCAGCGTGGAGGTGATCTGCGTTCCGCTGTTCCCGCCGGTGCCAATCAGCAGCGGGATAAAAAATGCCAGCGCAATGGCGGACTCCAGCGCCTCTTCAAAGTGCTGGATCACCGAGCTGGTGTAGGCTTCCGCGACAAACAGCAGCAGCAGCCAGACAGAGCGTTTTTTCCACAGGCTGAAGGCGCTGGTCTCCAGATAGGGCTTTTCCAGCGGCAGCGTGGCCCCCTGGCGCTGGGCATCTTCGGTGACATCGTCTTCCAGCAGGTGAGCCATTTCGCGCTCGGTGAGGCAGCCAACCAGCTTGCCGTGGGTGACCACGGGCACCACATCCGCACCGCTGTGGGCCAGCAGTCCGGCGACATCGGCCCGCTCATCTTCCGGTTTGACCTGCAGAAATTGCGACAGCATCAGCGATTTTACCGGCTGTACGGTATCGGTGGTTTGCAGTAATTTGCGTACCGCAATCATGCCTGCCAGGCGACCCTGATCTTCAATGAAAATATGCGACGGAATATCATCGTCTTTTAATTTTTCGAAAAACTGCTCGCGCGCCAGCGCCACGCATAACGAAATATCGAGGACAATAAAATCGGTATTCATATATTGCGCGATAGCGCTGTCATTGAATACCGGGTTCTGGTTGTGAATAGCGTAAGACATAGTGAATTCCCTTTGAATAAAAAATCTCTCAGGGGCGAGCAAGACAGGGCATGTCGAAGAGGAGATCCCCACGTCCTGGGTTCAGCACTGTACACCGTATCCCGTAAGGGAAGTTATACTGACAAAGCCTTGATTCGACAGTGCCTGTTTTACCCTGTGCGGGTTCTCTCGAACCTGCCAGAGCGATAACGTGTATTTGTACAGGAGCCTCGCCATAACGAGATCGTTGTAAACCAGCGGGATAATACGCTTATTTTATTTTCCCGCTCTGGAATTTAAAAAATGTTTAGGGAATGTTTATGTATTCATTATTCATGACGCGTTGAGTCTTTATTTAAACTTGCTCGACTTTAATAAGAAGGTAAATATTCACGAGGAGAACAAGGTGGCGTGGTTTGACAATCTGCTCAATCATTTTGCGCATTATCCGACGCATCTCTTTGCGCTACTCTTCGTGCTGGCTTTGAGTAAATCCACGGTGCTGATCTCCTCCGTGCTGCCGCCCGCCTCGGTGATGTTGCTGACCGGGATCACCGTCAGCCAGGCGAGCCTGCATCCGGCGTTGACGTGGCTGGCGGTGGTAATGGGGGCCACGCTCGGTTCGCTGCTGAACTATCATATCGGTCAGTTGATGGGGCATACGCGGCTGGTGACGCGCATTACCTCAAAACATGCCGATACATTTTTGCGGGTGCAGCATCAGCTACAGAAAAACGGCGTGCTGGTGCTCTTCACCGCCCGTTTTCTGGCGGTACTGCGCTATATCGTGCCGCTGGCGGCGGGCATGCTCAGGCTCAACCGGGTGAAGGTTTACGCGGTCAGCCTGTTTTCTGCCGCCGTCTGGGCGGCGCTGTATGTCGGCATTGTCACCGGCATCAGCGCCTTTTAAGTTACAAACTTCCCATTCCGCCGTCCACCAGCAGTTCCGTTCCTACCGTGTAACTGGATTCGTCGGAGGCCAGATAGAGCGCGGCTTTTGCCAGCTCCGTCGTCGAGCCCATTCTGCCCAGCGGCACAAGCTTGATGATCTCCGCCATCATCGCGTTAAGCGTTTCTTCGCTTAAGCCCGTTTTCGTAAAGGCCGGGGTTTCTACCGGGCCGGGGCTCAGACCGTTAACGCGAATGCCGCGCGGTAACAGCTCTGCTGACAGTGTGCGTGCCAGCGACAGCAGGGCGGCCTTGCTCGCGGCATACACGCTGCTGGTGGGCAGGCCGATGCGCGCGCTTACGGAGCCGCACAGGATCACCGAGGACGGATTATTCAGCAGCGGCAGCAGCGCCTGAATTAAAAAGAACGGTCCCTTCAGGTTGATGCCCATAAGACGATCCCAGGCCTCTTCCTGCCACGCTTCCAGCGGTGCGTGCGTCACGTCGCCGGCGTTGAGAAACACCGCGTCCAGGCGTGGCCAGCGGGCGGCAAGCGTCTCCGCCAGCGCTTTTTGCGAAGCAATATCTCCCGCTTCGGTCGGGATCACCCAGGCCTTATCGCCCAGAATGCGCTCTGCTTCGGCGAGCGTTTCCGGGTTACGACCGGTGACGGCGACATGCGCCCCTTCGGCGAGAAACATCTGCGCAGTGGCAAGGCCAATGCCGCTGGTTCCGCCGGTAATCAGCGTATATTTACCTGCTAAACGACCCATGTTCTTCTCCTGAAATGTCTCTGGAGAAAGCACTATAGAAACGTTAGTATCGAAAGGAAACCAGGTACCAATTGGATACTAATGCGGCAAGAGGTGTGCTATGGCGGAATTGCTCGATATACGTTGTGAAAAAAATTCTGAGGTTTATGTCTGCCCGATGACGCAGTTTGTGAACCTGATTTCCGGGAAGTGGGCGATCCCTGTTCTTTATCGCCTGATTATCCTCAATGCGCCGGTACGCTTTGGCGATCTGCTGCGCGCTACCGCCCCCATCACGCAAAAAGAACTCACGAAGCAGCTCAGGCTGTTCGAACAGCGCGGGCTGGTGTCGCGCACGGTTTACCCGGAGATCCCACCGCGCGTGGAGTACCAGATAACGGGGCTGGGGTTGACCCTGCAAGGGGCGCTCTCGCCGCTGGCCGCCTGGATGAGTGAGTACGGCGACCAGCTTGAGCGTTAGCCTACTGTTTTACATAGCGCGGCGCCGGGATGCCGGTGCGGGCGCTGTTAAACAGTTCCAGACGTGCCGTTTCGTAGCGATCCCATAGGCTGGCATCATGCATTGGCGGAATGGTAATCAGCTCGCCCTGATCCAGACCCGCCAGCGAAGCATTCACCATATCGTCAGTGGTCATCACCGAGCCTTCCGGCAGATCGTTCACCGTCACGCCGGAATGCTGCCAGATTTCTGTTGCCGTTGCGGCGGGTAACACGGCCTGAATACGCAGATTGCTGTCGGCAAACTCCTCCTGTAACCCACGGGTAAAGCTGAGCACCCAGGCTTTGGTGGCGCTGTACAGCGCGCTGCCTGCACGCACGTGCAGGGACAACACCGAGGCGATATTGATAAGCGTACCGTGGTTATTCTGCGCCAGGCGCGGCAGGATCGCATAGGTCAGGCGCATCAGCGCCGTGGTGTTGAGGGTGTTAATGGCCTGATGCGCGGCCACATCGCCCGCGAGGAACGGGGCCATCTGCGCGGTGCCGGCGTTGTTAACCAGCGCATCAATGGCGGTATTGCTACGCAGTTCGTCTTCTACCGCGCGGATCCCGGTTTCATCGGTGAGATCGGCCACCAGAATATCGACGCTCACGCCATAGCGCGCGCGCAGGTCGGCGGCGAGGGTTTGCAGCCGATCCTCGCGGCGGGCGACCAGGACCAGGTTAGCGCCGCGCGCGGCAAGGCGATCGGCATAGACGGCACCAATCCCGGAAGAGGCACCCGTAATCAGGGCGGTTGTGATTTGCGTAGTCATCGTGTGTTACCTCAAAGCAAAGTGGGTTATTTGGTTTCAATATGAAACTGAATTCACTGTCTGCTATTTGGTTTTATAATGCAACTATGTTGGTGGTCATTTTGTGCTTTTGCCGTCGGGAACGATCAGGAGGGTAGTTTAGCCACGATCTCTTCAGGCGTAAGTTCGCGGCCATCATCGGCGATAAGCAGCAGTTTACGCAGCGGTTTGCGCTGTTCGCTATCAACGAGAACGGTGCCGCATTCGTTTTCCGCGAACAAAAATTCATTGCCCCACTGGGACAGGGCAACCAGCACCGTCTGAAGTGCGCGTCCCTTGTCGGTCAGAACGTATTCCTGCCAGGCGCTGCCGTCGGAGGCGGGCTGGAGCCGGAGGATGCCTTCATCGACCAGCAGTTTTAGCCGCGCGGTCAGCATGTTTTTCGCGATACCGAGGCTTTTCTGGAACTCGCCGAAGCGTTTAATCCCACGCAATGCGTCGCGAACAATCAGCAGCGACCACCAGTCGCCGATGATATCCAGCGAACGGGCGACAGGGCAGGTACTCTCTTCAAGACGGGTGCGTTTCACAGGCAAATCTCCGGGCGTATGTAGTTTTATTATAAAACTAATCTGCTCACCGGGTAAGCGTGTTATTCATCAGTTTGAGAAATGCTTCCCGGAAAATTGTCACGGATCTGTCACACTGAACGCGACATTTTAAAACGAGTGAGGAATTAGGGATGAGAAAAGCACTACTCGCGGTGGCCGTAGCCGGTCTCTTTTCAGCAGCCTCCGGGGTGCAGGCGCAAGAGACGCCGGAAGGGTATCAGCTGGAGCAAGTTTTAATTATGAGCCGTCACAACCTGCGCGCACCGCTCGCCAATAACGGCAGCGTGCTGGAGCAGTCCACGCCAAAGCAATGGCCTGAATGGGAAGTGCCGGGCGGTCAGCTCACCACCAAAGGTGGCGTGCTGGAGGTTTACATGGGGCACTACATGCGCGAGTGGCTGGCCCAGCAGGGGATGGTGAAGACGGGAGAATGTCCACCGGCGGAGAGCGTTTATGCTTACGCCAACAGCCTGCAGCGCACCGTCGCCACAGCGCAGTTCTTCATTACCGGCGCGTTCCCGGGCTGCGACGTGCCTGTGCACCATCAGGACAAAATGGGCACCATGGACCCAACCTTTAATCCGGTAATTACCGATAACTCACCGGAATTCCGCGAAAAAGCGCTCAAGGCGATGGAGTCCGAGCGCCAGAAAATGCAGCTTGGCGAAAGCTATAAGCTGCTGGAGCAGATGACGAACTACGCCGATTCGCCGTCGTGCAAAGAGAAAAAAGTCTGTTCACTGGCAGACGCGAAAGATACCTTCAGCGCCGACTACGAAAAAGAACCGGGCGTTTCCGGGCCGCTGAAAGTGGGCAACTCGCTGGTGGATGCGTTCACGCTGCAGTATTACGAAGGCTTCCCGGCCGACCAGGTGGCCTGGGGAGAGATTAAAACCGACCAGCAGTGGCGCGTATTGTCGAAGCTGAAAAACGGATATCAGGACTCGCTGTTTACCTCAACCGAGGTGGCGCAAAACGTCGCCAAACCGCTGGTGAAGTATATCGATAAAGCCCTGGTTACCGATCAGGCAAAAGCGCCGAAAATCACCCTGCTGGTGGGGCATGACTCCAACATTGCCTCTCTGCTGACGGCGCTGGACTTCAAGCCGTACCAGCTGCATGACCAGCAGGAACGCACCCCAATCGGCGGCAAAATTGTCTTCCAGCGCTGGCACGACAAAAACGCCAACCGCGAGCTGATGAAAATTGAGTATGTGTATCAGAGCTCAGAGCAGCTGCGTAACGCCAGCGTGCTGTCGCTGCAGTCTCCGGCGCAACGCGTGACGCTGGAACTGAAGGGATGTCCGGTGGATGCGAACGGTTTTTGCCCGATCGATAAATTTAATACGGTGATGAACGACGCGGCGAAATAAGATAATCCCCCCGCGCAGGCGGGGGGAAACGCTCAGACGTTTTTACGTTCGATGGTTTGCTCACCCCAGAAGAGCGAGTCTTTGTCCGTTTTTTCGAAGGCGCGTACCAGCACTTCATCATTGCCTTCTTCCCAAATCTGCTCTGCCAGTTTTTCATCGTATTTCGCGACTTCAAAAATGGCTTCGGCGATCTCCGGAGAGGTATTGCGTAAACTTGCCCATTCGCCCACGTGGTGAGCTTTGGATTCTTGAGTTGGCATGCTTGTCCTCCTGTTGAGTTAGCCGTTCAGTTTTTTGGCCAGACCCGCGACATATTCACCCTGATAGCGGGCGATAGCGAGCTCTTCATTGCTCGGCTGTCGGGATCCATCGCCACCGGCAATGGTGGTTGCACCGTAAGGTGTGCCGCCACGTACCTGAGAGACGTCAAACAGTTCCTGCGCGCCATAGCCAATCGGTACAATCACCATCCCATGATGAGCAAGGGTAGTCCAGGTTGAGGTAATCGTCTGTTCCTGGCCTCCGCCGGTCCCGGTGGAGCTGAACACGCTGGCGAGTTTGCCGTACAGCGCGCCAGAGGCCCACAGCCCGCCCGTCTGATCGAGGAAGGTGCGCATCTGGCCTGACATATTGCCAAAACGGGTGGGGGTGCCGAAGATAATGGCGTCGTAATCCGCCAGCTCCTGAGGCGTGGCGACCGGCGCATTCTGGGTTTTTCCTCCGGCTTTGGCGAACGCTTCTGCCTGCATGGTTTCCGGTACGCGTTTTACCACAACCTCCACGCCGTCCACTTTGTTTGCACCTTCTGCTACCGCGTGAGCCATGGTTTCAATGTGTCCATACATGGAATAATAGAGCACCAGAACTTTAGCCATTTTGCATCACTCCTCGTTTGTTTTTTCTGACAGCGAATCGCTGCGTTCATTTAAAGATATGACATCACAGCCAGACTGCAAAAATGAACGGCATTTCTTTGATTTATAACAATATGCTGACCATCGCGGCTTGTAGCAAAATGAAACATTTTTACCGCCGACGATTTTTGAAATGATAAGAAAGGCTTATGAATGACCGCCGCGTTTTCTCACCCAAAAGACTGAGATCTTGTTGCAGAATATTAACTACAGCTTGCCGGATACCCTCAGTCCACTAAGCTTAGTTTCACGCGGCACAGATAAAGGCGCTGTCCTTTAGCCGCGAGGTGAAAGAATCCTCTTTTACTGAATGCAATATGATGTCTAATGTTTCACACACTGGAGGTTAGAGATGGCAAACCATCGTGGTGGTTCAGGTAATTTCGCCGAAGATCGTGAAAGAGCATCAGAAGCAGGCCGTAAAGGTGGCCAGCATAGCGGGGGTAATTTTAAAAATGACCCTCAGCGCGCATCTGAGGCTGGCAAAAAAGGGGGTAAAAACAGCCATGGCGGCAATAAGTAAGTCGCCGGGTTGAAAGACCTCTGCCGCCGGGATCTCCCGGCGGTTTTTTTATTTCTGTAACATTGAACTGCAATCAAAGGCATCGCACACTAGTCCCTTCATTCTACGTTCTGGTGCCTCATGTCTGTTTCTCGTTTTACCTTCTCCGTCAAACCTCAGGAAGCGATCCTCATTCTGATCACCATGTTCTGGGGCGGAACCTTTCTCGCCGTCCAGTATGCGGTCACCCTGAGCGATCCGTTCTTCTTTGTCGGCCTGCGCTTTGCGACGGCAGCGATTGCCGTGGGGTTGATCTCGTTGAAAACCCTGCGCGGGCTGACCCTGCAGGAGCTCAAGGCCGGGGTGGCGATTGGCGTGGCGATTGCCATGGGGTATAGCCTGCAGACGTGGGGGTTACAGTCAATTTCCAGCAGTAAATCGGCCTTTATCACCGCCATGTATGTGCCGCTGGTGCCGTTATTGCAATGGCTGTGTCTGGGACGCCTGCCGGGTGTGATGTCCTGCATTGGTATTGTGCTGGCGTTTATCGGCCTGATTTTGCTGGCCGGGCCGGAAAATAACCTGCTGGCACTGGGGCCGGGCGAGATCATTACTCTGGTGGGAGCCATTGCGATTGCCGCGGAAATTATCCTCATCAGCGCCTGGGCCGGGAAGGTCGACGTTAAGCGCGTCACGGTGGTACAGCTTGCCACGGCGTCGCTGGTGGCGTTCGCGACGATGGTTCCGGCAGGGGAGTCGGTTCCGCCGATGTCTACCGGGCTGGTGGTGGTGGCGCTGGGGCTGGGTATTTTCAGCGCCATTATTCAGGTGACCATGAACTGGGCACAGCGCAGCGTGTCGCCGACGCGGGCGACGGTGATCTACACCGGGGAGCCGGTCTGGGCGGGGATTTTTGGACGCATTGCCGGAGAACGCTTACCGCTGCTGGCGCTGGTCGGCGCGGCGTTTATCGTTGTTGGGGTGCTGGTGAGTGAGCTAAAGCTCAAAAAACGACGTAAGGCGATTGCCGGGTAAGCGCAGCGTCACCCGGCAAGTAAGGGGGACTTATATCAGGTGGAGGGGGTGATGGCTTCCCCTTGCGCTTCATCCCCTTTCCGGCGGCTCAGCAGGGCATTAAGCAGGATCGCCCCAAAGGTCGCCGTACCAATCCCGCCAACCGTAAACCCGCCCAGCGTCAGGGCAAAATCACCTGCACCCAGCACCAGCGTGACCGCCACCATAATCAGGTTACTGTTCTGGCTGAGATCGACGCGATGCTGTACCCAGATGCGCGCTCCCGCCACGGCAATCAAGCCGAACACCACAATTGATGCGCCGCCGATGACCGGCGAGGGAATGGTGTGGATCAGCGCACCAAATTTTGGTGAGAAGCCGAGCAGCATCGCCATGACCGCCGCCGCCACGAACACCAGCGTGGAGTAGACTTTCGTTACCGCCATCACGCCAATGTTCTCGGCGTAGGTGGTGACACCGCTGCCGCCCACCGACCCGGAGAGCATCGTCGCCAGGCCATCCCCGACAAACGCGCGCCCCATATACGGATCCATACTGCGCCCGGTCATGCCCGCCACGGCCTTCAGGTGCCCTAAGTTCTCCGCCACCAGGATCACCGCGACAGGGGCGATAAGCATCATCGCCTGCGTGTTAAAGGTTGGCGACGTGATCTGCGGCAGACCGAACCAGGCAGCCTGATGGAGCAGGGTAAAGTCGACAGGCTTGCCGAAACCAAAGACATTGGCCAGCAGGGCGTAGATCAGACAGGCCACAATCAGCCCGACCAGAATCAGCAGACGCTGAACCATGCCGCGGGTGAATACCGCCACCAGACCGATACACAGCACGGTGATCACCGCCATCCAGCTCTCAAACGGCGAGCCGGAGACACTCTTCACGGCAATTGGCGCCAGGTTCAGGCCAATCGCCATCACCACCGCACCGGTAACCACTGGCGGCATCATTCGCTCGATCCAGCGGGTTCCGATCTTCATCACCACGACGCCAATCAGGGTATAGACAAGACCACAGGCGATAATGCCGCCGAGGGCGACGCTGAGGTTGGGGTTGATCCCCTGACCGTTAAACCCGGTGGTGGCGATGACCACGCCGACAAAGGCGGCGCTGGAGCCCAGATAGCTGGGCACGCGCCCGCCGGTGACAAAAAAGAACAGCAGGGTGCCAATACCCGACATCAGAATGGAGAGATTGGGGTCAAGGCCCATCAGCATCGGCATCAGCACCGTTGCACCAAACATGGCGACCGCGTGCTGGACGCCCATCACCAGGGTTTGCCCGAGCGGGAGCCGTTCATCCGGCGCGACCACGCCAGGTTCTGTAGAGGTCGATTTCAACTGCCAGTGGGGAAATCCGAACATTGCCATGAGCTGCTTCCTTAAGAAGGGTTAACAGGCGGGTCGCATAAGCGCGTGGTAGCCGCGGTCAAACCACACCAGCCCCTGCGGGGCGGGGTGGCGGATAATGGACACGATGTCGCAAAACAGAATGTCGTGGGTGCCGACGCTGACCACCTGGCTGATACGGCAATCAAACGAGGCCAGCGCCTCCTCCAGACGCGGGCAGCCCGTCTCGCCCGTCTGCCAGCGGGCAGCGGCGAAGCGATCTTCCATCGGCGTTTTGCCGCCAAACAGGTTGGAGAGTGGCTCCTGTCCGGCGCTCAGGGTGTTGACGCACAGGGTGCGGTTTTCGCTAAACGTCGGCCAGACGGACGCGCCGCGGTTAAGACACACCAATAGCGTCGGGGGCGAGTCGGTGACGCTGCATACGGCGCTGGCGGTGAAGCCCGCTCTGCCAGCAGGGCCGTCGGTGGTGATGATATTGACCGCCGCGCCCACACAGGCCATGGCATCGCGAAAGGTTTGTTTATCGGGTGTCGTCATGATGGCTCCTTACGCCAGCCCGCAGGCGTCTTCAAAGGCCAGGCGCGGCAGACGGCCGTAGAGTTTGCCCACATCGCCATAGCCGATATTGATCAGCAGATTGCTTTTCAGCAGCGTGCCGGTGAAAAAGGCTTCGTCGACTTTTTGCCGGTCAAAACCGGACATCGGGCCGGTGTCCAGCCCCAGGGCGCGACAGGCAAAGATGAGATAAGCGGCCTGCATGGAGCTGTTGCGAAAGGCGGTCTCTTCAGCGTGCGCGGGGCTGGTGGTAAACCAGCTCTTCGCATCCCCGTGCGGGAACAGTTCAGGCAGACGCTCATAAAATTCCGTGTCCCACGCCACAATCGCGGTGACCGGTGCGGTGAGGGTTTTCTCCAGGTTGCCGCTGGAGAGTGCGGGGCGCAGCTTCTCTTTACCCTCTGCGCTGCGCACAAACACAATACGGGCCGGGGAACAGTTAGCGGAGGTAGGCCCCCATTTCATCAGGTCGTAGATCTCGCGCAGCGTCTCGTCGCTGACCGGTATGTCCAGCCAGCCGTTGTGGGTGCGTGCGCCGGTGAACAGTGAATCCAGCGCGGCAGAGGTAATGGCTTCGCTCATCGAAACTCCTTATAAAGCGGGTTCATGGCTGTTCAGCAGGCTGGCAAGCCCGTTAAGCAGCAGGGTATTAAACGTTTCCGGCTCGGTGACGTTGCAGGCATGACCGCCCTGGCGCATCACCACGCTGTGGCTGTGCGGGAGCGCCGCCTGCAGCTCAGACGAGCAGACAGAGGGCACCAGCAGGTCATCGGCGGAACAGATAAGGTGTACCGGGCAGGCGATGCGGGCGGCATGGCGACTAAAATCGGCCTTTTTCAGCGCGTTCAGCCTGCGCAGCAGATTGTTTTTGCCCTGAAAGTGCGCCAGCGCCAGTGCCTCTTCAGCCTCCAGACGCGGTGCGCGGGCGGCCATCCAGTCTGCCGGATAGAGAAACAGCGGCTGCGCCTCTACCCACGCCTGCGCGCCACCGGCATGCAGCAGCCGTTCGCGGATCTGAAAGCAGCGTCGGGTATGGGCATTCAGCGTCAGCCAGCCGTTGACGCACACCAGCGCTTTGAGCGCATCGGGGTTGTCGAGCGCCAGCTGCAGGCCGATCAGCGCCCCCAGCGCATGGCCGACCACACAGTAGCGGGTGATGCCGACCGCGGTCAGCGCCTGTGCCAGCTCACCGGCCATCTGCGCCAGGGTGTACTCTTCCGGCAGGGTGTCAGGGTTATTGCCGGTGCCACGCTGGTCGTAACAGACCACCTGATACTCCTGTTCCAGCGCGGCTAGCTGGGGTAACCAGTAGCTGCCGCCCCCGCCGAGTCCGGCAATCAGCACCACGACGGGCGCGCCGTCAAACGGGGGCGGTGAGACGGAGAGCTTCATGGCAGCCTCACTTTCCAATGTGCGCAACGGTGGCGATTTCAACCAGCGCGTCCGGCTTCACCAGCCCGCACTGAATGCAGAAGCGGGCCGGCTTATCGCCGGGGAAGAACTCCGCGTAGATCTCGTTAATCGCGGCGTAGTTTTTCCAGTCGGTGATAAAGATGCTGTTGAACGTCACATCCTCCATCGTGCCACCTGCGGTTTCGATCACGGTCTTGATCGTCTCCAGCACGTGGCGCGTTTGCGCCTTTGGGTCGTTGATAAACACCACGTTGTTGTCTTTATCAAACGGCAGGGTACCGGAGACGTACACCACGCCATCGGCGAGCGTGCCGGGGACAAACGGCGCAATCGGCGTGCTGGTGCCCGGTGGAATAATCACGGATTTCGGCATCGTATGTCTCCTCAGGCGATACGGGCGAGCGGCGGGTTCAGGGCGTCGCAAAAATCGGCGACGTTACTGACCCAGCCAAAAAAGGTTTCGATATTGAACAGCGCCGCTTTCTGGGCAAATTCCGGCCCCGCCTGATGAGTGGCGTCTTCCAGTACCACGCCGAAATACTCGAGGAAGAAGCCGTCGCGCAGGGTCGACTCCACGCAGACATTGGTAGCAATGCCGGTAAAGACCAGATGACGAATGCCCCGGCTGCGCAGCAGGCTGTCGAGCGGCGTGTTGAAAAAGCCGCTGTAGCGCGGTTTGGGCAGCACGATATCGCCTGCTTCCGGCACCAGTTCATCCACCAGCTGATAATCCCAGCAACCTTTAGCCAGCAGCTTGCCCTGCAGTTCGGGCCGTTTGCGCATGGTTTTCAGGGCGTTCGATTTGTGAAAATTGGGCGAGCCGGGGCCACCGGCTTCCACGTATTGATCGTCCCAGCCGTTCTGAAACCAGATGATGAGCATCCCGGCGGCGCGTGCGGCGGCGACGGCGGTTTTGATGTTCTCAATCACCGGCCGGGTGGCGGAGACGTCAAACCCCGCCAGATCCAGATAACCGCCGGGGCTGGCGTAGGCGTTTTGCATATCCACCACAATCAGCGCGCTCTGCGGTGCAGAAAAGGTGATGGCTTCCGGACGGGCATTAAGGGTTGTCATTACGCCACCTCCTTGGTGATGGCGGGAATGTGGGCGCGGCACTGCATCAGCGGCTGAATGCGCTCGCCGAAGGTCTCCACACCGGTGAGGAAATCGTCGAAGGTCAGCAGAACGCCTTCCGCGCCGGGAACGGCGGCCACTTCGTCGAGCATTCTGGCAACGCTGGCATACGAGCCGACGAGCGTGCCCATGTTGATATTGACGGCAGAGGTCGGGTCGGCCATCTGGCGCACGTTGGTGTCCGCGCCGGAACGGGTATCTTTCTGGCTCTGTTCGGTGAGCCAGCTCAGGGCCTCGTCGTCGGCCCCGTCCTTATAACGCTCCCATTTGGCGCGCGCGGCCTCATCGGTTTCGTCGGCAATGACCATAAACAGCACGTAAGAGCCCACATCACGGCCGGTTTTGTCGGCGGCCTCTTTCATGCGTGCGGCGGTTGGGGCGAAGGCGGCGGGGGTGTTGACGCCTTTACCGAAACAGAAATTGAAGTCGGCGTATTTTGCCGAGAACGCCATTCCCGCGTCGCTCTGCCCGGCGCAGATCACCTTCATTGGCGCAGAAGGCTGCGGGCTGACGCGACAGTCATTCATGGTGAAGTAGTCACCTTTGAAATCGCTCTTGCCGGTACCCCACAGATCGCGCAGCACCTGCACGTATTCGGTAAGGTACTCATAGCGGCGCGAGAAGTACTCATCTCCCGGCCAGAGCCCCATCTGGTCGTACTCCGGCTTTTGCCAGCCGGTGACCAGATTGACGCCAAAGCGTCCCCCGGAGATGGAGTCGATAGTGGAGGCCATCCGCGCGACAATGGCTGGCGGCAGGGTGAGCGTGGCGGCGGTGGCGTAGATCTGAATCCGTGACGTCACCGCCGCCAGGCCCGCCATCAGGGTGAAAGACTCCAGATTGTGATCCCAGAATTCGGTTTTGCCGCCAAAGCCGCGCAGCTTGATCATCGAAAGTGCAAAGTCGAAATGGTAGTGCTCCGCTTTTTGCACGATGGCTTTGTTCAGCTCAAAGGTCGGCATGTATTGCGGGGCAGTGGTCGAGATAAGCCAGCCGTTGTTGCCGATGGGTACAAATACGCCAATTTTCATCACGAACCTCTCTTCACTACGTTGCAGGTGAACAGGGTTTTGCAAAGGGAGTGCCAGTTTTTAAAATGGCTTTGTTATTAATGTGTTAATCAATGGTTTCTGAATTGAGCGTGACAAAAGTGGACTAACTGGTCAAAAACATTGCACACAAAACAGGCATTCATGCGCGATGGGAGTGCAGGATGTCGTGGCGAGGCGGGGGTTTTGCTATGCTGTTGGCAACGCAGAATAAGGAGAGCGGGATGACACAAGGCGCAGTGAAAACAGCAGGTAAACGTTCGCAGGCGGTGAGCGCCAAAAAGCACGCCATCCTCAGTGCGGCGCTGGAGACCTTTTCACAGTTCGGCATTCACGGCACGCGCCTGGAACAGGTGGCGGAGCAGGCCGGGGTGTCCAAAACCAATCTGCTCTACTATTACCCGTCGAAAGAGGCGCTGTATGTGGCAGTAATGCAGCAGATCCTGGATATCTGGCTGGCGCCGCTAAAGGCCTTTCGTCAGGAGTTCGCCCCGCTGGTGGCGATCAAAGAGTACATCCGCCTGAAGCTGGAGGTCTCCCGTGATTATCCGCAGGCATCCCGGCTGTTCTGTCTGGAGATGCTGCAGGGCGCGCCGCTGCTGAAGGCAGAGCTGACGGGGGATTTAAAACAGCTGGTGGACGATAAATCCGCGATCATCGCCGGGTGGGTCGCCAGCGGCAAACTGGCACCTGTCGATCCGCAGCATCTGATCTTTATGATTTGGGCCGCCACCCAGCACTATGCAGACTTTGCGGCCCAGGTGGAAGCGGTAACCGGAAAGACGCTGCAGGACGAAGCGTTTTTCCAGAGCACTCTCGAAAACGTGCAGCGGATGATTATTGAAGGGATCCGCGTGCGCTAGTTTCCCTCACCCTAACCCTCTCCCACGGGGAGAGGGGACTGTTCTGTGCTGTCTTTTATCCCTCGCCCCTATGGGGTGAGGGGACAGCTTAAGTCGCCCTCTTCACACTGCATCAGCGAGGCCAGAAACGCCTCGCGTTCCACGGTTTTCTCCGTCAGGCACTGACTCATGATCATAGGCTGCACGCTGCCTCCCTCGGTACCAGAACCGATAAAATTGCAATCCGCATCGCGCAGGGCGATCCACGCCTGCTGCGCCTTTTTCAGCAGGTCACGCTGTGGGGCCGCCGCACGCTTAATGGCGGACTGATAAGTCTGGTTGAGCTTTTTATCAGCGGCCTGGTACTGCTGCGCGCTACAGGTATTCAGTTCAAGCTGCGTAGTGGCGTTGTCGCACTCGTCGGCCAGCGCGCTGGCGCTCAGCAGCAGGGCGGCGCCTGCGAGAAATACTCTTTTCATCATCCCCTCCGTGTAAAAAAGCCGGATGCGCTGTGCTTATCCGGCCTAAGGTGAAGTTGTAGCCCCGGTTAGCGTAGCGTCACCGGGGAGAGTGTACACGATTACCCGATTGTCATCAGGCTGGCGTTACCGCCCGCTGCCGCGGTGTTGACGCTGAGCGAACGCTCCACGTACAGGCGCTCCAGCAGCAGGTTGGTTTCACCGCGGGCGAAGCCCTGCACCGAAACAATCGCCCCGCTGCGGGCCGCAACCTGCTCGCACAGTTCGCGCAGCTGATCGGAATCACCGTGGTAGATAACCGCGTCAAACGGCTGCGCAAGCAGGGCATCAGGTTTCGCAAAGTGAATGCGGGCAGACACCGCTTTCGGCAGTTGCTTCGCCAGATCGCGGTGCAGACCGTCTTCCGGCCACAGCACTTCACAACCTGTTGCCATCGCGGCGGCCAGCTGAACCAGCGCATCCTGTTCGTTATCCGCCACGCACAGCACGCGTTCACGCGGCATCAGCGTCCAGGTGTTGCGTTCGCCGGTAGGACCCGGCAGCAGACGCTGCGTGCCAGCCTGCGCCAGCTCGCCGTACTGCTGTGCGACAGCGCGCAGCTCAGGACGTTTTTCCGCCCAGGTGATGAGTGCTTCCAGCGGCTGCGTCAGCACGGTTTTCAGCTGGACATCCACCGGATAGTCCGCGTCCTGGCGTGCCAGCGTCACGCCCAGCGCGCGCTCAGGACGGTTCGCCAGCAGACGGTACAGATAGAGCGGGCCACCCGCTTTAGGACCGGTGCCGGAGAGCCCCTCGCCGCCGAACGGCTGCACGCCCACGACCGCGCCAACCATGTTGCGGTTGACGTACAGGTTGCCCACTTTGGCGCTGCCGGTGACCTGGGCGATGGTTTCGTCGATACGGGTATGCACGCCGAGCGTCAGGCCATAGCCGGAGGCGTTGATCTGCTCAATCAATGCATTCAGGTTGTTACGGTTGTAACGCACCACGTGCAGGACCGGGCCGAAGACCTCTTTTTTCAGCTCGTCGAAGCTTGCCAGTTCGATAAGCGTAGGCGGCACAAAGGTGCCGGTCTGCCACTCGCGGGCATCTTCGCTGTTCTCGCGCACGGCCTGGAACACTGGACGGCCTTTGGCACGCATGGCCTGAATGTGGTTTTCAATATTCGCTTTGGCTTCCGCGTCGATCACCGGCCCGATATCGGTGGTGAGGCGGCCCGGGTTGCCCATGCGGCACTCGGCCATGGCACCACGCAGCATCTTCAGCGTGTGGTCGGCCACGTCGTCCTGCAGGCACAACACGCGCAGGGCGGAGCAGCGCTGACCCGCGCTGTCAAAGGCGGAGGCCAGCACGTCTACCACTACCTGCTCGGTGAGAGCAGAGGAGTCGACAATCATGGCGTTCATGCCGCCGGTTTCCGCGATGAGCGGCGTTGGGCGGCCCTGGGCATCCAGACGGGTGGCGATGTTACGCTGCAGCAGGGAGGCCACTTCGGTCGAGCCGGTAAACATCACGCCGCGCACGCGGTTATCCGCAGTGAGCTTCGCACCCACTGTTTCACCCCGCCCAGGCAGCAGCTGCACCACGCCCGCCGGTACGCCCGCTTCCAGCAGGATGTTAATCCCCTGAGCGGCAATCAGCGGGGTTTGCTCCGCCGGTTTGGCCAGCACGCTGTTGCCTGCGGCAAGCGCGGCGGCAATCTGGCCGGTGAAGATCGCCAGCGGGAAGTTCCACGGGCTGATACAGACCACAGGACCAAGCGGGCGGTGCGTTTCGTTATCGAAATCATCGCGCACCTGGCCTGCATAGTAGTGCAGGAAGTCGACGGCTTCACGGACTTCGGCGATGGCGTTGCTGAAGGTTTTCCCCGCTTCGCGCACCAGGATACCGATGAGCGACTGCATCTGATCTTCCATCAGCACTGCGGCGCGTTCCAGAATGGCGGCACGTTCTTGCGGCGGGGTGGCGAACCAGATTGGCGCGTTGTTTACCGCGCTCTCCAGCGCCTGCTCCACTTCCGCTTCCGTGGCTTCACGCACGTAGCCGACAATATCTTTTGGCTCTGCCGGGTTGATCACCGGCTGCATCTCGCCGTCTGCGACCGGCTGTTCCAGCATCGGTTTGGCCTGCCATTTCTGCAGTGCGCTGTTGAGCAGGGCAGAGGAGAGGGACGCCAGACGGTGTTCGTTGGCGAGATCCAGACCCGCCGAGTTGATGCGGCCTTTGCCGTACAGCTCGCGCGGCAGGGCAATCTTCGGATGCGGCAGACCAATCTGGCCTTCCTGTGCCGCCATTTTCTCAACGGCCTGCACCGGATCGGCAACCAGTTCGTCCAGCGGCAGGGTGGTATCGGCAATGCGGTTAACGAAGGAGGTGTTCGCCCCGTTCTCCAGCAGACGACGCACCAGGTACGCCAGCAGGGTTTCATGGGTACCCACCGGAGCATAAATACGGCACGGACGGTTCAGCTTGCCCTCTGCCACTTTACCGGTGACCTGCTCGTACAGCGGTTCACCCATGCCGTGCAGGCACTGGAATTCGTACTGGCCCGGATAGTAGTTCTGCCCGGCCAGGGTGTAGATCGCCGCCAGGGTATGAGCGTTGTGGGTAGCGAACTGCGGGTAGATCAGGTTTGGTACGCCGAGCAGCTTTTTCGCACAGGCGAGGTAAGAGACGTCAGTGTAAACCTTGCGGGTGTAAACCGGGTAGCCTTCCAGACCTTCCATCTGGGCGCGTTTGATCTCGCTGTCCCAGTAAGCGCCTTTTACCAGACGGATCATCAGGCGACGACGGCTGCGGCTGGCCAGGTCAATCAGGTAATCAATAACGAACGGGCAGCGTTTCTGGTAGGCCTGAATAACAAAGCCAATTCCGTTCCAGCCTGCCAGTTCTGGCTCAAAGCACAGTTTTTCCAGCAGATCGAGCGAGATCTCCAGACGGTCTGCCTCTTCGGCGTCGATGTTGATGCCAATGTCATACTGGCGCGCCAGCAGGGTCAGGGATTTCAGGCGCGGGTAGAGCTCTTCCATCACCCGGTCGTACTGCGCGCGGCTGTAGCGCGGGTGCAGGGCGGAGAGCTTGATTGAGATGCCCGGACCTTCATAAATACCGCGACCGTTGGACGCTTTACCGATGGCGTGGATCGCCTGCTGGTAAGAGACCATGTAGGCCTGCGCGTCGGCAGCGGTCAGGGCCGCTTCACCCAGCATGTCGTAAGAGTAGCGGAACCCTTTATCTTCCAGCTTGCGGGCGTTGGCCAGCGCTTCGGCGATGGTTTCACCGGTAACAAACTGCTCGCCCATCAGGCGCATCGCCATATCCACGCCTTTGCGGATCAGCGGCTCGCCGCTCTTGCCGATAATACGGTTCAGGGAGCGGGAGAGGTTCGCTTCGTTGTGGGTCGAGACCAGCTTGCCGGTAAACAGCAGACCCCAGGTGGCGGCGTTAACGAACAGCGACGGGCTGCGGCCAATGTGTGACTGCCAGTTGCCGTTGCTGATTTTGTCGCGGATCAGCGCATCGCGGGTGGCTTTGTCAGGGATACGCAGCAGTGCTTCTGCCAGACACATCAGCGCCACGCCTTCCTGGGAGGAGAGGGAAAACTCCTGCAGCAGGCTCTGCACCATACCGGCACGGCCGCTGGCGGTTTTCTGGTTACGCAGTTTGTCGGCCAACTGATACGCCAGGCTGTGCGCCTGCGCGGCGACGGCTTCAGGCAGGCGAGCCTGCTCCAGCAGCATTGGCACGGCGTCCGTTTCAGCACGGCGGTACGCACCGGTAATGGCGGCGCGGCTGACGGACTGCGGCAGGATCTGCTCCGCGAACTCCAGGAACGGCTGATGATTCTCGTCGCCAGCAACCGGCGCGTCTTCGCTCTCATTGGCGGCACCTGCCAGCAGGGCGGGCAGCTCGGGCAGACCTTCGTCGCTCTCAAGCCGTTCGAGATAGTTAAAAATTGCCTGCTTGATTAGCCAGTGCGGCGTGCGGTCAATGCGGGTTGCTGCGGTCTTAATCCGTTCGCGGGTTGCGTCATCCAGCTTAACCCCCATGGTGGTCATGCCCATGCCAAAACTCCTGTTGTTCTTTGATCGTGTTCGGTGGTTAGCCTGAAATATCCACCATGTTGCAACTTTGTGCAACCGTGTTAAATGTGACCCGGCTAGCAAGCTGAAAAATGAATGGATTGTTAACGGATGGTTAGCTGGAAAAAAGCGCTGGCTTCTGCATACGAAGCCTGTTTTTATGCGGTACTTAACACTTTTAAAAGGTGCAACCCGTATAAATGTGAGCGAGTGCAACCTATACGAAAGACATATAAAACCGGGGATGAATTTGATGTAAATGCAGTGTTAAATCGTTTGTGTGCGAGCACTGCTTACGGCAGGATACGCGCGGCCAACAGAAACACAGATACCCATCACCCCGTTCCGGTGATGACATAACAAGGCAACCCGGACGGTTGTCGCTCGACTTTTGGAGAATTTGAATGGCAATGAGCACACCGATGCTGGTGACATTTCTCGTTTATATTTTTGGCATGATCCTGATAGGGTTTTTGGCATGGCGTTCTACAAAGAACTTTGACGACTACATTCTGGGTGGCCGCAGTTTAGGCCCAATGGTGACTGCGCTTTCTGCGGGGGCATCGGACATGAGTGGCTGGCTGCTGATGGGGCTGCCGGGTGCGATTTTCATCTCCGGCATCTCTGAAAGCTGGATCGCCATTGGCCTGACTCTCGGGGCGTGGATTAACTGGAAGCTGGTAGCAGGCCGTCTGCGCGTGCATACCGAAGTGAACAACAACGCCCTGACGCTGCCGGATTATTTCACCGGCCGTTTCGAAGATAACAGCCGCATCCTGCGCATTATCTCGGCGGTGGTGATCCTGCTGTTCTTCACTATCTATTGTGCCTCCGGCATTGTGGCCGGTGCGCGTCTGTTCGAAAGCACCTTCGGCATGAGCTACGAAACCGCCCTGTGGGCCGGTGCGGCGGCTACCATCCTCTACACCTTCGTGGGTGGGTTCCTGGCGGTAAGCTGGACCGACACCGTGCAGGCGAGCCTGATGATTTTCGCCCTGATCCTGACCCCGGTGATTGTGATCTTCACCGTTGGTGGTTTTGGCGAGTCGCTGGAAGTGATCAAGCAGAAGAGCATTGAAAACGTCGATATGCTCAAAGGGCTGAACTTTGTCGCCATCGTCTCCCTGATGGGCTGGGGTCTGGGCTATTTCGGTCAGCCGCATATCCTGGCGCGCTTTATGGCGGCCGACTCTCACCACACCATCGTTCATGCGCGTCGCATCAGTATGACGTGGATGATCCTCTGCCTGGCAGGGGCGTGCGCGGTGGGCTTCTTTGGCATTGCATACTTCAACAACAACCCGGCGCAGGCGGGCGCGGTAAACCAGAACGCCGAGCGTGTGTTTATCGAGCTGGCGCAGGTGCTGTTTAACCCGTGGATCGCCGGTATTCTGCTCTCCGCTATTCTGGCGGCGGTGATGTCCACTCTGAGCTGCCAGCTGCTGGTCTGCTCCAGTGCGATCACCGAAGACCTCTACAAGGCATTCCTGCGTAAAGGCGCAAGCCAGAAAGAGCTGGTGTGGGTAGGGCGCTTCATGGTGCTGGTGGTGGCGCTGGTGGCCATTGCGCTGGCGTCGAACCCGGAAAACCGCGTGCTGGGTCTGGTGAGCTACGCGTGGGCGGGCTTTGGTGCGGCGTTTGGTCCGGTGGTGCTGTTCTCCGTGATGTGGTCGCGTATGACCCGTAACGGCGCGCTGGCGGGGATGATTATCGGTGCGGTCACGGTTATCGTCTGGAAACAGTTCGCGTGGCTGGGTCTGTACGAAATTATCCCGGGCTTCATCTTCGGCAGTCTCGGTATTGTGGTCTTTAGCCTGCTGGGTAAAGCGCCGTCTGCCTCCATGCAGAAACGCTTTGCGGAAGCGGATGCCCATTACCACACTGCGCCGCCGACGAAGCTCCAGGCTGAGTAATTTTTCTTCCTGCACACTGTAAGCCGGGTGAGCGTCAGCGCCACCCGGCTTTTTTCTTGCCAAAATCCGTAATTTACGGTGATATCGCTGCACTTATAACAATGAGGATAGCGAAGCATGACAATCAAAACAGGGTTACTGGCAGCGGCATTCCTGATGCTGGCTGGCTGTACGGCACCGTCGCAGCATACGGCGACTGACACCTGCAAAGTGGATAACCAGATGCAGCAGACCACGCTTTATTTCGGCTTAAATCGTCCGGCCGGGGCGCAGATCACCCCCGACGAGTGGCAGCAGTTTGTTGACCGGGACGTGACGCCGCGTTTTCGTGATGGCTTAACGGTGTTTGATGCGCGCGGACAGTGGCTGGGCAACGACGGTAAAGTGGCGCGTGAGCCGAGCAAGGCGTTGATGCTGATCCACGGAAAAGATGCGCAGAGCGAGAAGAACATTGAGGCGTTACGCGGTATCTATAAATCCCGCTTTGCGCAGGAGTCGGTGATGCGGGTCGATCAGCCGGTGTGTGTGCAGTTTTAAAGAAAACGGCGGGATAACCCGCCGTTGTTGCATCGTAGGCCGGGATCGCTGCGCGCCACCCGGCATCACATCACAATACCAGGCCCGCAAAGCTCGCCGACAGCAAACTCACCAGCGTCGCGCCATACACCAGACGCAGACCAAACCGCGACACCACGTTGCCCTGCTGCTCGTTCAGGCCCTTGATTGCACCTGCGACAATACCGATGGAGGCGAAGTTGGCGAACGACACCAGGAACACGGATAAAATCCCCAGCCCGCGCGGTGACATCTGATGCGCAATTTTTTGCAGCTCAATCATCGCCACAAATTCATTCGCTACCAGCTTAGTTGCCATAATACTGCCGGCATTTAAGGCATCGCTCAGCGGAATACCCACCAGCCACGCCAGCGGATAAAACACATAGCCCAGGATCTGCTGGAAGCTCATACCAAATACGCTGGAGAAGAGGGCGTTAATGGCGCTTATAAGCGCAATAAAGCCAATCAGCATCGCCAGAATAATCATCGCCACTTTAAAACCGGCCAGAATATACTCGCCCAGCATTTCGAAGAAGCTCTGGGATTCATGCAGTTTTTCGAGCTTAATATCCGGCTCCGCTTCCGGGCGAACCGGGTTGATGACGGAGAGAATAATAAAGGTGCTGAACATGTTCAGAATGAGCGCCGCCACCACAAATTTAGCGTCGAGCATGGTCATATAGGCACCGACAATCGACAGGGAGACGGTCGACATGGCCGTGGCCGCCATGGTGAACAGACGACGTGACGAGAGATCGCCCAGTACGCCCTTGTAGGCAATAAAGTTTTCAGACTGTCCGAGGATCAGCGAACTCACCGCGTTAAAGGATTCCAGCTTGCCCATGCCGTTCAGTTTTGACAGCAGCGTGCCAATCAGCCGAATAAAAATCGGCAGAATGCGCCAGTGCTGAAGAATACCAATGAGTGCGGAGATAAAAATAATCGGGCAAAGCACGCCGAGGAAAATGAACGCCAACCCTTTTTCACCCATTCCGCCAAAGACGAAATTGGTCCCTTCGCCGGCAAATTTGAGCAGTGATTCAAAGAAACCGGAGATGTATTTAATCAGGAATAACCCGCTTTCGGCGTGCAGGAAAAAGAACGCCAGCGCAATTTCAATAACGATCAGCTGTAAAACAAAGCGAATGCGAATTTTTCGGCGGTCAAAACTTACCAGCCAGGCAAGCGCAAGAATAATCACCAGCGCCAGCAGGAAATGGACAATCTTAAACATGGTTTATTTTCGGTTAGTTTGCGAGGCGGATATTTAGCCACAGCGCTGATTAACCGTAAATGGGCATTTTCGTTATACCTTATAAACCGGAACGTCACGAGCGCAACTATTACCCCGCGATGCGTTTACAACTCGTCATCAAAAACCACACATTTCGCTTGTTTTTCTTATCGCCGTAATGATAATCACTATCACAAGAATTTACCTTTCTTT
The DNA here is from genome assembly GCF_023544405.1 of Enterobacter cloacae complex sp. OE43NF. Lineage (NCBI taxonomy): Bacteria > Pseudomonadati > Pseudomonadota > Gammaproteobacteria > Enterobacterales > Enterobacteriaceae > Enterobacter > Enterobacter cloacae complex sp. OE43NF. The sequence continues at coordinate 14,036 of NZ_JAMJFW010000031.1, read as the reverse complement.
GCATCAGTTGACCGCGATAAACATTTAAGGTGTCTGCATGTTTGTTCCATTTCTCATTATGTTACGCGAAGGCCTGGAAGCGGCCCTCATTGTTAGCCTCATCGCCAGTTATCTGAAGCGAACCCAGCGCGGACGCTGGATTGGGGTGATGTGGATAGGGGGTTTCCTCGCCGCTGCGCTCTGTCTGGGCCTGGGCATTCTGATCAATGAAACCACCGGTGAATTCCCGCAGAAAGAACAGGAGCTGTTCGAAGGTATCGTTGCCGTGATAGCGGTGGTGATCCTCACCTGGATGGTGTTCTGGATGCGTAAAGTCTCGCGTAACGTGAAGGTGCAGCTGGAGCAGGCGGTAGATAATGCCCTGCAGAAGGGAAATCATCACGGCTGGGCGCTGATCATGATGGTCTTTTTCGCCGTGGCGCGTGAAGGTCTGGAATCCGTTTTCTTCCTGCTGGCTGCCTTTCAGCAGGATGTGGGGATCTGGCCACCGCTGGGGGCGATGCTGGGGCTGGCAACGGCCGTGGTGCTGGGTTTCCTGCTCTACTGGGGTGGCATTCGCCTGAACCTGGGGGCCTTCTTTAAATGGACCAGTCTGTTCATTTTGCTGGTGGCCGCAGGGCTGGCGGCAGGGGCGATTCGCGCTTTCCATGAGGCGGGTCTGTGGAACCACTTCCAGGATGTGGCGTTCGATCTTAGCAATGTTCTTTCTACCCATTCACTGACCGGCACGCTGCTCGAAGGGATCTTCGGCTATCAGGAAACGCCAAGCGTCAGTGAAGTGACGATGTACTTTATCTATCTTATTCCGGCGCTGGCGCTGTTCTTTATGCCATCGCGCCCCAGCGCTCAGCCGTCGCGTACTGCGCCCTGATGTGCTTACTGTAGTTACAACATACTTTTAAAAGGGAAGGGTCATGGCAATTCAATTTCGTCGTAGTGCGTTACAGGTTGGTGTGGCAGCGCTTGTTGCTTCTGCCTTCGCCGCTCAGGCTGCTGATATTCCACAGGTCAAGGTGACGGTGAATGATAAGCAGTGTGAGCCGATGACCATTACGGTCAACAGCGGTAAGACACAATTTATTATTCAGAACCACAGCCAGAAAGCGCTGGAGTGGGAAATTCTCAAAGGCGTGATGGTCGTGGAAGAGCGCGAAAATATCGCGCCGGGCTTTAGCCAGAAAATGACGGCTAACCTGCAGCCGGGTGAATATGACATGACCTGCGGTCTGCTGACCAACCCGAAAGGTAAGCTCATCGTTAAGGGGAATGCCACAGCGGATGCCGCGAAAGGCACGGCCCTGCTGAGCCTGGGCGATGCCATTACCGCTTATAAAGCGTATGTCATCAAAGAGACGGCAGACCTGGCAGCGGGAACCAAAGCCTTTACGGATGCGGTGAAAGTGGGCGATATCGACAAAGCGAAATCCCTGTATGCGCCCACCCGTCAACACTACGAGCGCATTGAGCCGATTGCGGAGCTGTTCTCCGATCTTGATGGCAGCATTGATGCCCGTGAAGACGATTACGAGCAGAAAGCGGCCGATCCAAAATTCACCGGCTTCCACCGTCTGGAGAAAGCCCTGTTTGGCGATAACTCTACCAAAGGGATGGAGAAGTATGCCGATCAGCTCAACAGCGACGTGCTGGAGCTGCAAAAGCGCATCAGCGAGCTGGCCTTCCCGCCATCTAAAGTGGTGGGCGGTGCGGCCGGACTGATTGAAGAAGTGGCCGCCAGCAAAATCAGCGGTGAAGAAGATCGCTACAGCCACACTGATCTGTGGGATTTCCAGGCGAACGTCGATGGCGCGCAGAAAATTGTTAACCTGCTGCGCCCACAGCTGCAGAAAGAGAACAGCGAGCTGCTGGCAAAAGTGGATGCCAACTTTAAGAAAGTCGACACCATTCTGGCGAAGTACCGCACCAAAGACGGGTTTGAAACCTACGACAAACTGACCGACGCCGACCGTAACGCGCTGAAAGGCCCGATTACCACCCTGGCGGAAGATCTCTCCCTGCTGCGTGGCGTACTGGGTCTGGACTAAGCACGATGAACAAGCATGACGAATACGACGTGGCAGAACCGTCACGTCGTCGGTTGTTGAAAGGGGTAGGGGCGCTGGGGGGCGCATTTGCCCTGGCCGGAGGGTGTCCGGTGGCGCATGCGGCAAAACCGCAAAGTGCGCCCGGTACGCTGTCACCGGACGCCCGTATGGAGACGCAGCCTTTCTATGGCGAGCATCAGGCGGGCATTCTGACACCACAGCAGGCCTCCATGATGCTGGTGGCCTTTGATTCGCTGGCAAGTGATAAAGCTGACCTGGAGCGCCTGTTTCGCCTGCTGACCACCCGCATCGCGTTTTTGACTGCAGGGGGACCGGCGCCAGAAACGCCAAATCCACGACTGCCGCCAATGGACTCGGGGATCTTAGGGTCGTTCATCGCCCCGGATAATCTGACCATTACGGTGTCGCTGGGCGAATCGCTGTTTGATGAACGTTACGGGCTGGCAAAACAGAAGCCGAAAGCGCTGCAAAAAATGACGCGTTTCCCGAATGACTCGCTGGATGCTGCTCTCTGCCACGGCGATCTGCTCCTGCAGATTTGCGCTAACACGCAGGACACGGTGATCCACGCTCTGCGGGATATCATCAAACACACGCCTGATCTGTTGAGCGTGCGCTGGAAGCGGGAAGGGTTTATCTCTGACCATGCTGCCCGCAGCAAAGGCAAAGAGACGCCGGTGAACCTGCTGGGCTTTAAGGATGGCACCGCCAACCCGGACAGCAGCAACGGCGCGCTAATGAAAGAGGTCGTCTGGGTCACAGCCGATCAGGGTGAGCCTGCCTGGGCCGTCGGCGGGAGCTATCAGGCGGTGCGGGTGATTCAGTTCCATGTGGAATTCTGGGATCGCACGCCACTTAAAGAGCAGCAGACGATCTTTGGCCGTGACAAGCAGAGCGGGGCGCCGCTTGGCATGAAGCACGAGCATGATGTGCCGGATTACGCCAGCGATCCTAATGGCGATACCATTGCGCTGGACAGTCACATCCGGCTGGCGAACCCGCGCACCAAAGAGACGCAGTCAAGCCTGATGATGCGCCGGGGCTATAGCTACTCGCTGGGGGTGACCAATTCCGGTCAGCTGGATATGGGGCTGCTGTTTGTCTGCTATCAGCACGATCTGGAGAAGGGGTTCCTCACCGTGCAGAAGCGGTTAAACGGCGAAGCGCTGGAAGAGTACGTTAAACCTATCGGCGGCGGCTATTTCTTCGCGCTGCCCGGCGTGCGCGATTCGAACGCATGGCTCGCGCAAGGGCTGATAGAAGCCTGATAATTGTCCCTGCGATAGTTCGCGGGGACATTATTTTTTCATATGACTATCCCTCTGTTATATTTCTGTAATATTCCTGTATGAGACTGTTTTCAACTGCAGGAGCAGTCTTAAAAGTTGCATTCAGGTAAAATAAATGTTGCATTTATGATAATCCCTGATGTACTTAAGATAAGACAGCGGTAGTTCCCGGCAGTGATGCTGAATCACTATGGAGATCGCGAATGGTATCGTCCTGTACTGGACAAGGTAAACACAACAACCGCAGTACCCGGCGCGGAGGCTCAGACTCCGGCAGCGATTTCCTCACCACTAAATTCTCCCCTTCTATTCAGAAACCAGATTCTACCGACGTGCAGAATGGTGCGCGTAGCTATTCTGTATCGTCATCCGGCAAGGCAAGCAATGGCTTACAAGGAAGCCAACCCTCTGATGTTCGTGCGCATAATCGTGCCGAAACTGGCGCGTGTGATGAATACCAACAACTCAAGGTGCTATCCATGGGAAGACAAAAAGCAGTGATCAAAGCTCGTCGCGAAGCAAAACGTGTGCTGAGACGGGATTCACGTAGTCATAAACAGCGTGAAGAAGAATCGGTCACCTCGCTTGTGCAGATGAGTGGCGTAGAAGCAATTGGCATGGCGCGGGACAGCCGTGATAATTCCCCAATTGTGGCGCGCAATGAGGCTCAGGCGCACTACCTGAATGCTATCGAGAGTAAACAGCTCATCTTTGCAACCGGTGAAGCCGGATGCGGGAAAACCTGGATCAGTGCAGCCAAAGCAGCGGAGGCCCTGATCCATAAGGACGTGGAGAGAATTATTGTTACCCGTCCGGTACTGCAAGCTGATGAAGATCTCGGCTTCTTGCCCGGTGACATATCGGAGAAGTTTGCCCCTTACTTCAGGCCCGTTTATGACGTGCTGGTGAAGCGACTGGGTGCATCCTTTATGCAGTACTGCCTGCGACCAGAGATTGGCAAGGTGGAAATCGCGCCGTTCGCCTATATGCGCGGACGTACATTTGAAAATGCGGTCGTCATTCTTGACGAGGCTCAGAACGTGACCGCTGCGCAAATGAAGATGTTCTTAACGCGCCTCGGGGAGAACGTGACGGTTATCGTCAATGGCGATATTACCCAGTGCGACCTGCCATCCGGCGTGAAATCCGGCTTGAGCGACGCCATGTCACGTTTTGAGGAAGACGACATGATTGGGGTAGTACGCTTTACCAAAGAAGATTGTGTGCGGTCGGCGCTGTGCCAGCGCACGCTGGAAGTCTATTCCGACTGACGGTAAAACATCGCCGTTTTACCGCTCACCTGTCATCCCTTCCCGGCGTAATGCCGGGAAGCTTCTTTTATTTCTTCTCACGACTCGCGTCTGGTTGTCTTTTAAAAGATTGCCTGTCTTGCGGAATTCATCATGTCGGTTATTCATTTTTGACGCTGGTTTTTTTATCACGCTCAGCGAAATGTGATGTGTATTTATAATATCCACAAAGTACCCATGAATATCATGATCGCGCTAATTGTTCGCTCAAATTTAAACGTGAATGTTGTCACATAATGTTACTAAGATGTGAAAATTAAGTTGGTGTATTGTGTCTAATTCTCTATGTTTCGTACTGATTCAAACAACATTCTAACAAGAAAATCCCATGGGGAACCGTTTCCCTGGAACATCACGTTGAGGGTCATACATGAACGAACTGGTTGGTGCAATTAACGGTGTTATCTGGAGCCCGGCGTTAATATTTTTATGTCTGGGTGTCGGCCTCTATTTCTCATTACGTAGTCGTTTTTTGCAGTTACGTCATATAAAACATATGATTACCTTGATGTTCCAGGGGCGTCCTACCGATGCTGGCGTATCGTCGTTCCAGGCACTGACGATGACGCTGGCAGGGCGTGTAGGGACCGGGAACATTGCTGGCGTCGCCACCGCTATCACCTTCGGTGGACCGGGCGCACTTTTCTGGATGTGGATGGTGGCGTTTTTGGGGGCCAGCTCTGCGTTTGTGGAATCTACGTTGGGCCAGGTTTATAAAGAAAAAATCAATGGTGAATATCGTGGCGGTCCTGCCTTTTATATTGAAAAAGGATTAGGCGTTAAATGGTATGCATGGTTATTTGCCATCGTCACCATTTTCTCCTGCGGTTTATTAATGCCAGGGGTACAAGCAAACTCGATTGGTGCCAGCCTGGAGATTGCATTTGGGCTTGATCCAAATGTCACGGCGGCACTACTTGCCGTACTGTTAAGTTTTATTATTTTTGGTGGTGTAAAAAGGATCGCCAGTTTTAGCAGTATGGTCGTTCCGTTTATGGCGCTCGGCTATATTATTGTGGCTTGCGTTATTATCGCCATTAATATTACCGAGCTTCCTGGTGTGATTCTGTTGATCTGGAAAAGCGCTTTTGGTCTGGAAGCTGGTTTTGGTGCCATTCTTGGTCAGGCTATCATGTGGGGCGTTAAGCGCGGGGTCTATTCCAATGAGGCGGCGCAAGGTACCGGGCCGCATGCGTCATCTGCGGCGGCAGTGAGCCATCCGGTGAAGCAGGGGCTGGTTCAGGCTTTCTCGGTCTATATCGACACGCTGTTTGTCTGCTCGGCGACCGGGTTTATGCTGTTGATCACCGGTCTGTATAACGTGCAGGGCATTGACGGTGCTGCACTCTATACCGGTATTTCCGGCGTGGCAGCAGGGCCTGGCTATGTGCAGACGGCAATGGAAAGTATGATGCCAGGCTTTGGTAATTACTTTGTTGCTGTTGCGTTGTTCTTCTTTGCCTTCACGACCATTATTGCTTACTACTATATTGCTGAAACTAATATCGCCTTCATCAACCGTAAAATTCACCGTCCATGGCTGACATTCGTTCTCAAATTATGCCTGATGGCTTCAACGGTATATGGCACAGTTCGTACGGCGGATCTGGCATGGGGGCTGGGGGATATTGGGGTAGGGCTGATGGCATGGCTTAACATTATTGCCATTGTGCTTTTACATAAAAAAGCGTTTGCCAGCCTTAAGGATTATGAAATTCAGAATGCGCAGGGGGTGGATCCGCACTTTGACCCGATTCGCCTGGGGATTAAAAATGCGGATTACTGGCTGGAAGAGCGTAAAGATGAACCTGCTGCGAATCCAGAACAGACGACTTCTGTCGTGAGAGAGCAGAACGCAGGGAAACTGAACAATTAATCGTGGTAGCCCGTATTAATTTACGGGCCCATGGGTCTTGTAGGCCGGGTAAGCGTTAGCGCCACCCGGCGAATAAGGCGACTACGTTGCTGAACTGTCTTTGTCGAAACCCGGTCGGGGATTCTCATCCCCCGCAAGCGAGCAACATGCGAAAAAAAAGCCCGCATTTTCATGCGAGCTCTTCTTTAAATATGGCGGTGAGGGGGGGATTCGAACCCCCGATACGTTGCCGTATACACACTTTCCAGGCGTGCTCCTTCAGCCACTCGGACACCTCACCATATTGTTTTGCTGCCTGACCGCTTGGGGGGCAACGGGGCGCTACTATAGGGAGTTGCGCTAAAACGGTCAAGCAGATTTTCAGCTTTAGTGCGTGTTCGGTTAAGCCTTAATCAGCTTTGGTCACAGCACGGGCGCTTAACGCTGTGAATCGAGCGCTTCGCTGTTTTTCACCACTTCCTGTGCCTTGCCGTAGCTCTCGATCAGCAGCTGGTACGCCGGGAAAATGTGCGTGTAGACTTCTGCCCACTCGGCCGCATCTTCACGGTTCCATGTCCGCTGGATCTCAGAGGCAACAGCCGCCGTATCCATTGGCACCACGCCCGCCTGCACCACACGGGCCAGGGTGATCTCCTGCGCCATTTTGCTGTAAGTACCGGACGCATCAATCACCGCAAAGACTTTATAGCCATCCGCCACTGCGCTAATCGACGGAAACGCCATGCAGACGCTGGTGATGGTACCGGCGATAATCAACGTCTTACGTCCGGTGGCTTTAACCGCGGCCACAAATTCCGGGTTATCCCAGGCGTTGATCTCCCCTTTACGTGCCACATACTGTGCATGCGGCGCGTTGGCATGAATTTCCGGGATGAGCGGACCGTTCGGGCCCTGCGGGACGGAAGCGGTGGTGATCACCGGGATGTTCGCAAGCGTCGCGATTTTCGCCAGAGCCGCCGCACGGGCACGCAGCTCAGGCATCGGCATATCGCCGACGGTCTGGAACAGGCCACTCTGGTGGTCGATAAGCAACATCACCGCATCGTTCACATCAATGACCGGACGTGCTCCATTAAAGTTGGCAGGTGTAGACATGTTCATCTCCTTTATTACGGTTAGATCTGGCCGAAACGGCCGGAGTTGAAATCACGAATGGCTTCATTGATTTCGGTTTTACTGTTCATCACGAACGGGCCGTAGCCCACAATCGGTTCATTTAGCGGCGCACCGGCCATCAGCAGTACTTTGGCATCGCTGCTGGCTTCCAGGTGTAACCTGTCACCTTCCTGACTCATGACCACCAGCTGTGCTTCTCCCGCGTGAGCCGTACCGTTCACCGTGACATGGCCTTCCAGCACCACCAGCGCCGTGCTCCAGCCCTCTGGCTGACTGAGCGTGACGTGGCTGCCCTGGTTGAGGGCAATGTCCCACACGTTCAGCGGTGAGAAGGTATGCGCCGGGCCGCTAACATCGCCGTAGTGACCAGCGATAACCCGCAGCGAGCCGCTGTTGTCGGGCAGCGTCACCACCGGGATATCGGCTTTGGTAATGCTCTGATAGCCCGGCGTGGCCATTTTGTCTTTCGCCGGCAGGTTGACCCAAAGCTGCATCATCTTGAGTTCTCCGCCTTTGTGCGCGAACGCGCTGGAGTGGAACTCTTCATGCAGAATGCCTGCACCGGCTGTCATCCACTGCACGTCGCCCGGACCAATGACGCCGCCTCTGCCGGTGGAGTCGCGATGCTCCACTTCGCCGGAATAGACAATGGTGACCGTTTCAAAACCACGATGCGGATGCTCGCCCACCCCGCGTTTTGTGCCGTCCGCCGGGAAGGTATGTGGGCCTGCGTAGTCCAGCAGTAAGAACGGGCTCAGCGACTCGCCGTGTGTCTGATAAGAAAACATCGAACGCACCGGGAAACCATTGCCAACCCAGTGTTGACGGGGGGCGGTATAGACGCCTGTTACGTTTTTCATGATGAACTCCTGATGTTCTGTTGATGTAATTAGCTTATATTCAGAGTTAATGTTCCGGTAGAGAGTGAAAATGGCATTCACTGTTCTGGAAATAGAACGATGAGGATTTATGCAGGATCTCAATGACTTTGTGTGGTTTGTGAAAGTGGTCGACTACGGTGGTTTTGCAGCAGCAGGGCGGGCACTCGATCTGCCTAAGTCCAGGCTGAGCCGCCGTATTGCGCAGCTTGAAGAGCGGCTCGGCGTGCGGTTAATTCAACGTACAACGCGACAATTTACGGTAACGGAGGTCGGGCAGACGTTCTATCAACACTGCAAAGCCATGATGGTTGAAGCGGAAGCAGCGGAAGAAGCCGTGGCCGCGCTGCAGGCGGAACCGCGCGGTATCGTCAGGCTCACCTGTCCTGTCACGTTGTTGCATGTGCATGTCGGCCCGATGCTGGCGCGGTTTATGGTGCGCTATCCCGGGATCAACCTTCAGCTGGAAGCAACGAACCGGCGGGTTGATCTGGTGGGGGAAGGTGTGGATGTGGCGATCCGCGTGCGTCCCCGTCCGTTTGATGACAGCGATTTGGTATTACGGGTGCTTGCCGACCGGGGACATTGCCTGGTCGCGGGCCCGGCCTTGATTGAACGCCTGGGAAAACCGTCGATGCCTTCAGAACTCAGCGCCTGGCCCGGGTTGAGTATGGGCGAGGGTAAGCATATCCATAAATGGCAATTATGCGGCCCGGAAGGCGCGAAAGCAGAAATTCATTTTACCCCGCGCCTGATTACCACCGACATGCTGGCGCTGCGTGAAGCGGCCATGGCGGGGATCGGTGTGGTGCAACTGCCGATATTGATGGTGAAAGATCAGCTGGCATCAGGAGAGCTGATTCGGGTGCTGGAGGCGTGGGAGCCAAAAAGAGAAGTGATTCATGCGGTTTATCCATCAAGACGCGGATTACTGCCGTCCGTCAGGGCGCTGGTGGATTTTCTTACAGAAGAGTATGCACGGATGGTTGAAGAGTAGTTTTTTGTAGGTCGGGTAAGCGCAGCGCCACCCGACATAAAGAGCGCAGGGGGCTCAAGGTTCTCATCCCCCTCAAGCGAGCAACATGCGAAAAAAAAGCCCGCATTTTCATGCGAGCTCTTCTTTAAATATGGCGGTGAGGGGGGGATTCGAACCCCCGATACGTTGCCGTATACACACTTTCCAGGCGTGCTCCTTCAGCCACTCGGACACCTCACCATATTGTCATCCCGTTGTTGTCGGGACGGGCGCTAATGTAAGGAAAAGCCGAACAGCCGTCAACACACTTTTTCAGTAAATTAGCGCATTTAGACAAACTTCAAACAACATGATTCTTAAATGTGCTGAAAGCGCCTTTTTTATCGGCAACGCGGTCCGGCGATAAATTTGTTATGCTGGCAATCCAGTTGAAAATGAAAATAAAACAGCGCAAAAAAGGCAGGAATGAGTATGGATATTATCTTCTATCACCCCACTTTTGATACGGCTTACTGGATTAAAGCACTTTCGGCAGCGTTACCGGGGGCGCGCGTGCGTGAATGGAAGCGCGGTGATAACGAACATGCAGACTACGCGCTGGTGTGGCATCCCCCGGTCGAGATGCTCCAGGGGCGCAAGCTGAAGGCCGTTTTTGCCCTCGGTGCCGGTGTGGATTCCATTCTGAGCAAACTGAAAGCGCACCCTGAAATGCTGCCGGAGGAAATCCCCCTGTTCCGCCTGGAAGATACCGGCATGGGCCAGCAAATGCAGGAATATGCCGTGAGTCAGGTGCTGCACTGGTTCCGACGTTTTGACGATTATCAGGCCTTAAAACTGCAATCCCGTTGGGAGCCGCTGCCAGAATATCAACGTGAAGAGTTTACCATCGGTATTCTCGGGGCGGGCGTGCTCGGCTCAAAAGTGGCCGAAGCGCTTGCACCGTGGGGCTTCCCGCTGCGCTGCTGGAGCCGCAGCCGCAAGAACTATCCTGGCGTTGAGAGTTTTGCCGGAACAGATGAACTCCCGGCGTTTCTGAAGGGGACGCGCGTACTGATCAATCTGTTGCCGAATACGGCGGAAACGGTCGGCATTATTAATAGCGCGCTTATGAATCAGCTGGCGGATCAGAGTTACGTGATGAATCTGGCGCGCGGGGTTCATCTGGTGGAAGCCGATCTCCTCAAAGCTCTTGATGGTGGCAAGGTGAAAGGCGCGATGCTGGATGTGTACAGCCGCGAGCCGTTGCCGGCAGAGAGCCCGCTGTGGGCACATCCGCGCGTGGCGATGACCCCACACGTCGCCGCCGTGACGCGTCCGGCAGAGGCGGTGGCCTATATTACGCACACCATCAGTGAGATAGAGCAGGGCAACGCGGTGACCGGGCAGGTCGACAGAACGCGCGGCTACTGAGTGAAACCCGGCGTTAGCCGGGTTTTTGCTAATAATCGCAGCAGATAACTGCTATCCTTTGAAAAAATCGCAGAGGAGAGAGAGATGTATCCCGTTGACCTGCATATGCACACCGTCGCCAGCACCCACGCGTATAGCAACCTCCATGATTACATTGCACAAGCGAAGCTCAAGGGCATCAGGCTTTTTGCGATCACCGATCATGGCCCGGATATGGCGGATGCGCCGCACTACTGGCATTTTGTGAATATGCGGATCTGGCCACGCCTGGTGGACGGTATTGGGATACTGCGTGGCATTGAGGCGAACATTAAAAATACCGACGGTGAGATCGACTGCACCGGCCCGATGCTGACATCTCTTGACCTTATTCTCGCCGGTTTCCATGAACCTGTCTTTGCGCCTCAGGATAAAGAAACCAACACCGCGGCGATGATTGCCACCATTGCCAGCGGCAACGTGCATATTATTAGCCACCCTGGCAACCCGAAGTACCCAATTGATATTCAGGCTGTCGCGCAGGCGGCAGCGAAGCATCACGTGGCTCTGGAGATTAACAACTCCTCCTTCGTGCACTCGCGTAAGGGCAGTGAAGCGAACTGCCGCGAAGTGGCGGCCGCAGTGCGTGATGCAGGAGGCATGGTGGCGCTGGGTTCAGATTCCCATACTGCGTTCACACTGGGTGATTTCAGCGAGTGCCTGAAAGTGCTGAATGATGTTAACTTCCCGGAAGCGCAAATCCTGAACGTGACCCCTCGTCGCATGCTCGATTTCCTTGAGTCGCGCGGAATGGAACCGATTGCCGAATTTGCCGATCTTTAATTGTGTAATGGAATAAAAAAATGAATGAGTTTTCCATCCTTTGCCGCGTGCTGGGTACGCTGTACTACCGCCAGCCTCAAGACCCGCTGCTGGTCCCGCTCTTTACATTAATTCGTGAAGGGAAACTGGCGCAGAACTGGCCGCTGGAACAGGATGATTTACTGGAGCGCCTGCAGAAAAGCTGCGACATGCAGCAAATCTCCACAGATTACAACGCGCTGTTTGTGGGGGAAGAGTGCCGTGTTTCACCTTACCGCTCTGCCTGGCAGGAAGGGGCAACGGAAGCGGAAGTGCGCGCTTTTCTTTCAGAGCGCGGCATGCCGCTGACCGACACGCCTGCCGATCATATCGGTACGCTGCTGCTGGCCGCATCCTGGATTGAGGACCACGCCGGTGACGATGAGAACGAAGCCATCGAAACCTTGTTCGAAATGTACCTGCTGCCGTGGGTCGGGACATTCCTTGGGAAAGTTGAAGCGCATGCCACCTCGCCATTCTGGAGAACGCTGGCTCCCCTGACGCGTGACGCCATCGCTGCAATGTGGGATGAGCTGGAAGAAGAGAATGAAGAGTGATCATGATCACATTAGTTCTGCAACGCAACGCATCATCTTGCATATAATGTGCTTCTGATCTCATTTCCATGGCGCGCTTCTGCTAAGATGCGCGCCATGAACATATTACTTTGTATCGCACTCACAACAGGTATCCTCTCCGGGCTTTGGGGATGGGTAGCCGTCTCTCTCGGACTGCTCAGCTGGGCTGGATTTCTCGGCTGCACGGCCTACTTCGCCTGCCCGCAGGGTGGGATCAAAGGGCTTTTTATCTCAGGCTGCACTCTGATGAGCGGCGTTATCTGGGCGCTGGTTATCATGAAGGGCAGTGCGCTCGCTCCGCATCTGGAGATCCTCGGCTATATCATGACGGGTGTGGTCGCCTTTTTGATGTGCGTTCAGGCAAAGCATCTGTTGCTGTCGTTTGTACCCGGCACGTTTATGGGGGCGTGTGCCACCTTTGCGGGGCAGGGTGACTGGAAGCTGGTGGTCCCCTCGCTGGCGCTGGGGTTGCTGTTTGGCTATGCCATGAAGAACAGTGGTCTGTGGCTGGCGGCACGACGAGAAAAAGCGCAAAACGTGCCAGCGGTGAGTGAATAAAAAAAGGCGAGATAACTATCTCGCCTTTTTTATGCGCGTCCTGTCAGGATTCCGGAGGAACCGACATATCGCGGTATTTCACCAGTACCGGGTTTTGCACGTCTGCTTTGTTTTGCAGATCCCACAGCCCGCGTTCGATACCATCATTTATCAGGAAGATAACTCCGGTTTCAATGGCTGACATCAGGCACATCATCACCGGCTCGTTAGAGGTATAACCGATTTCACCCTCCAGCAGACGCTGATAGTCAATGAAGCGGAACACCCCGGCCTGCACTTCATAAGAGAGTATGGTTTTGCTGGTGGTTACCGAAGAGAGCACTTCCCCGGTACTGACGTTAACGACACGCAGGTTAACGGCAATTTGGTCGAGCTGATACTGAGTATCTGCACCGATACCGAAATAACGTGCGCCAGCACCGCCAGATTTCACGTTACTTTCGTAACCGATAATCGACCCTTCAATCATAACGTTCGCCGCAGCCAGAGATTGCAGCGGCATGCGGTTATTATCTGCAACGGTACCATTCTCCTGCGCCGCACGAATAATTTTTCGTTCATTTAACAGGTTTTGCAGCCCCTGACGTTCCAGTGGAATAAACCAGCGCGAATCTTTCAGCGCGGTCACCAGCATGGCGGTGGCGCTTTGCGGTACGGCCGTAGAGAAGTTACTTGCCGGGTAAGGTTTAAATTGCCCGGTTTCATCCTGAATGTTGTAGACGGAGACAAATATTTTACCTGTCGGGGCAGGCAAATGGGTTAAATCACGATAACTTTGAGCCCGAGGCATTAATGTCGGTTTTGCAGCTTCTTTAGGTGGAGCAGTTAAACAACCGCTCAATAAGCACACTGCAACAAGTATCAGGAAGCGCTGCATGATCGTTGTCCTTATTTTGGGGTTGTTCAAAAGTCAGTCGAGTTATTTTGTAAACCGGAAACCTGAATGGTTGAGGTTTTTCCGGTTTTACGATCGGTAACGTTCAACTGGAGCTGCCCGTCCCTGTTGGCGATATCGACAATGAAGTCATTGGTCACCATGCGGCCGGGTTTGCCGGTGTTGATATTGGTCAGCAAACCGCCCAGAATTTGCGACTGGATCGCCTGGGTGAAGTTGTCCAGTGCAGATGGCGTATCCACGCTAA
>NZ_JAMJFW010000030.1:0-60070 GCF_023544405.1 Enterobacter cloacae complex sp. OE43NF | reverse complement strand
CTGGAGCGGGCGAAGGGAATCGAACCCTCGTATAGAGCTTGGGAAGCTCTCGTTCTACCATTGAACTACGCCCGCTTTGAGGTGCGTAAAGCATTATAGACCTTACGCCTCTTCATACAAGCCTCTTCGCAACTAAACGGCGATAAAATAATCACTTAGCACTTCGGCTTGCTGCCCTGTGCCGGAAGATAACGCTGCGGGTCGATGGCGGTGGCCTTATAACGGATCTGGAAGTGCAGCTTCACCGTATCCGTCCCCGTGCTGCCCATGGTGGCGATCTTCTGCCCCGCCTTCACGTTCTGACCGTTATTAACCAGCATTGTGTCGTTATGCGCATAAGCCGTGATGTAGTCTTCGCCATGCTTAATCATGATCAAATTACCGTAACCGCGCAGCTGGTTGCCCACGTACACGACCTTCCCTGCCCCGGAGGCATAAACCGGCGTACCGCGCGCGGCTGCAATATCGATTCCCTTATTGCCGCCTTCAGACAAGGAGTACGGCAGCACAACTTTACCGCTGGCCGGCCAAATCCAGCAGCGCTGTCCGACAGGCGGCCAGGAGGATTGCGGCACCGCATAGGATGGCGTCACTTTGGCGGTTTTGCCTTTCGACGACGATTTTTTGCCCGAGGATGAACCACCATTAACCTTCAGCTTCTGCCCCACTTCGATGGTATATGGCGGAGAGATATTATTCAGACGCGCCAGCTCCTTTACACTGGTCCCCGTCGCGCGCGAAATCCGGTACAACGTATCCCCGCGCTTCACGGTATAGACCGCGCCAGAATAGCTGCCCATATCCGAAGATTTACTCCCTGAACAGCCTGCCAGCAATAGCGTCAGCATCAGGCAGAACACGGCAGTGATGGGGTTTCTCGTCAGGCTTCCTGCAAACAAAACAGATCCTCGGTCAGCGTGAATGGCGCCCTATAATACCAGCCCAAACAGATATGGGTCAGCCCTTTTCCGCTCTGTGGAACAAACCGTTCGTACCGGAATGCAGTATAATGACATCGCTGGTGGTGCTGAACCATCCGCATGGTTAGCACTGGAGCATCAATGAGTATTCAAGAACACGTTATTTTGGTAAATGACCAGGGAATGGTGATTGGCACTCAGGAAAAATACGCTGCACATACCTCCCATACCCCACTCCATCTGGCGTTCTCTTCCTGGCTCTTCAATGCCAAAGGGGAGTGTCTTATCACCCGTCGCGCATTAAGCAAAAAAGCCTGGCCGGGCGTCTGGACGAACTCAGTCTGCGGCCATCCGCAATCTGGTGAAGCGATTGATCAGGCCATTGTGCGCCGCTGCCGCTATGAAGTGGGAGCCGAAATTACCGGGATCACCCCTGTCGCCGCTGAGTTTCGCTACTGTGAAACCGATCCTTCCGGGATCGTCGAAAATGAGATTTGCCCGGTCTTTGCCGCCAGGATCACGAATGCGCTGACGATCAACAGTGATGAAGTGATGGCATACGAATGGGTTGATCTGGACGCGTTGTTCCAGGCTCTGGATGCCACACCGTGGGCCTTTAGCCCCTGGATGGTGATGGAAGCGACGGCGGCACGCGAAAAACTGCGGGCCTTCGCCGCCAAATAAAAAAGCCCCGGCGACTATCGCACGGGGCTTTTTACGATCTGCAGACGTTATTTAACCGGACGCATCGCCGGGAACAGGATCACGTCGCGGATGGTGTGGCTGTTGGTGAACAGCATTACCATACGGTCGATACCAATACCCAGACCCGCCGTTGGTGGCAGGCCGTGCTCCAGCGCCGTCACGTAGTCTTCGTCGAAGAACATCGCTTCGTCGTCGCCTGCCGCTTTTGCGTCAACCTGATCCTGGAAGCGCTGCGCCTGATCTTCTGCATCATTCAGCTCGCTAAAGCCGTTGCCGATTTCACGGCCACCGATGAAGAATTCAAAACGGTCAGTGATCTCCGGGTTCTCGTCATTACGACGCGCCAGCGGGGACACTTCAGCCGGGTATTCAGTGATGAAGGTCGGCTGAATCAGGTGCGCTTCTGCCACTTCTTCGAAGATCTCGGTCACGATACGGCCCAGACCCCAGCTCTTCTCCACTTTAATACCGATGCTTTCAGCGATCGCTTTTGCAGAATCGAAGTTATCCAGATCCGCCATGTTGGTTTCCGGGCGGTATTTCTTGATGGCTTCGCGCATGGTCAGTTTTTCGAACGGCTTGCCGAAGTCGAACACTTCTTCACCGTAAGGTACCTGCGTGGTGCCCAGAATGTCCTGCGCCAGGGTGCGGAACAGGGATTCGGTCAGCTCGATCAGATCTTTATAATCTGCATACGCCATATAGAGTTCCATCATGGTGAACTCTGGGTTATGACGCACGGAGATGCCTTCGTTACGGAAGTTACGGTTGATTTCGAACACGCGATCGAACCCACCTACCACCAGACGCTTCAGGTACAGTTCCGGCGCGATACGCAGGTACATGTCCAGGTCCAGGGCATTGTGATGGGTGATGAACGGACGTGCAGAAGCACCGCCCGGGATCACCTGCATCATTGGGGTTTCCACTTCCATAAAGTCGCGGTTAACCATGAACTGGCGGATACCGGCCATGATCTGGGAGCGAATTTTGAAAGTCTTGCGGGACTCATCGTTAGAGATGAGGTCCAGATAACGCTGGCGGTAGCGCGCTTCCTGATCCTGCAGGCCGTGGAATTTGTCCGGCAGCGGGCGCAGGGCTTTGGTCAACAGACGCAGTTCGGTGCAGTGGATAGACAGTTCACCGGTCTTGGTTTTGAACAGTTTACCTTTCGCGCCCAGGATATCGCCCAGGTCCCACTTCTTGAACTGCTCGTTGTAGATGCCTTCTGGCAGATCGTCACGGGAAACGTACAGCTGAATGCGGCCGCCCACGTCCTGCAGGGTAACGAAAGAGGCTTTACCCATGATACGACGGGTCATCATACGGCCCGCAACGGCCACTTCGATGTTCAGCGCTTCCAGCTCTTCGTTTTCTTTAGCGTCGAAGTCAGCGTGCAGTTGGTCTGAGGTGTGGTCACGACGAAAATCGTTCGGGAACGGCACGCCCTGCTCACGCAGCGCTGCCAGCTTCTCGCGGCGGGTTTTCAGTTCGTTGTTAAGATCGACTACCGCGTCAGCGCCCTGTGCTTGTTGTTCAGACATGTTGGTTCCTCATAACCCTGCTTTCAAACTTGCTTCGATAAATTGGTCCAGGCTGCCGTCCAGCACCGCCTGCGTGTTACGGGTTTCAACCCCGGTACGCAGGTCTTTGATGCGGGAGTCATCAAGGACGTAAGAACGGATCTGGCTGCCCCAGCCGATATCAGACTTGTTGTCTTCCATCGCCTGTTTCTCAGCATTTTTCTTCTGCATCTCCAGCTCATAAAGCTTCGCTTTCATCTGCTTCATGGCCTGGTCTTTGTTCTTATGCTGGGAACGGTCGTTCTGGCACTGTGTTACCAGCCCGGTTGGAATGTGGGTAATACGTACCGCTGATTCCGTACGGTTAACGTGCTGTCCACCCGCGCCAGATGCGCGGTAAACGTCGATACGCAGATCTGCCGGGTTGATTTCGATATCGATATCTTCGTCAACTTCGGGGTAAACAAACGCGGAGCTGAAGGAGGTATGACGACGACCACCGGAGTCGAACGGGCTCTTACGTACCAGGCGGTGAACGCCGGTTTCGGTACGCAGCCAGCCGTAGGCGTAGTCACCAATGATCTTGATGGTGACGGACTTAATGCCAGCCACTTCGCCTTCAGACTCTTCGATAATCTCGGTTTTGAAGCCACGCGCTTCAGCCCAGCGCAGATACATGCGCATCAGCATGCTGGCCCAGTCCTGCGCTTCAGTACCGCCAGAACCCGCCTGGATATCGAGATAGCAGTCAGCGCTATCGTATTCGCCGGAGAACATACGACGGAACTCAAGCTGCGCCAGCTTCTCTTCCAGCACGTCGAGCTCTGCCACGGCTTCGTTAAAGGTTTCTTCGTCGTCGGCTTCTACAGCCAGCTCCAGCAAACCGGAAACGTCTTCCAGCCCCTGAGCCATTTGATCCAGCGTATCTACGATAGCTTCGAGAGAGGAACGCTCTTTACCCAGCGCCTGCGCGCGTTCAGGCTCGTTCCAGACGTCCGGCTGTTCCAGCTCGGCGTTTACTTCTTCAAGACGCTCTTTCTTGGCA
Source organism: Enterobacter cloacae complex sp. OE43NF (assembly GCF_023544405.1). Taxonomy (NCBI): domain Bacteria; kingdom Pseudomonadati; phylum Pseudomonadota; class Gammaproteobacteria; order Enterobacterales; family Enterobacteriaceae; genus Enterobacter; species Enterobacter cloacae complex sp. OE43NF. The sequence continues at coordinate 55,877 of NZ_JAMJFW010000030.1, read as the reverse complement.
TCGTAGTCAAAGATACCCCCTAAGAACGTCAGAGCGCTCCGTGAGGTCCTGAATACGGTTTTTTACCGGATTAATTTCAAACATGGTCTGTTTTCTTTTATGGACTTGTCAAAATGCGGTGATAAGAGCGGGATTGTACCGAATCCACGCCCTTTTTTATAGAGATTACTGCCGCTAAATTGGCCAGATATTGTCGATGATGATTTGAAGGGAGCGGTTACCGCGAAACTCGTTGATATCCAGTTTGTAGGCCAGTTCGACCTCGCGTACGCCATTGTCCGGCCAGACAGCGGTATCGACGTTAAAGGCAATACCATCCAACAGCGGGCCGCCGCCCACCGGTTCCACCATCACTTTCAAGTGACGTTCGCCCACGATGCGCTGTTGCAGCAGACGGAAGCGGCCATCGAACAGCGGCTCCGGGAACATCTGCCCCCACGGGCCTGCATCGCGTAGCATTTGCGCCACTTCCATGGTCATCTCCATCGGTGCGAGCTCACCGTCGGAAATCACTTCACCCTGCAGCAGAGCGGGGTCGATCCAGTCAGTCACCAGTTCGCCAAAAAGACGCTGAAACTCGTCGAATTTCGCCTCTTCCAGCGACAAGCCTGCCGCCATCGCGTGACCACCGAATTTGAGCATCAGGCCCGGGTAGAGCGTATCCAGACGCTCCAGCGCATCGCGCATGTGCAGCCCCTGAATCGAACGACCGGAGCCCTTCAGCGTGCCATCGCCTGCGGGCGCAAATGCAATCACCGGACGGTGGAAACGCTCTTTAATACGCGACGCCAGAATGCCCACCACCCCCTGATGCCACTCAGGGTGGTACATCGCCAGCCCGCCTGGCAATGTTTCACCGCTGCGTTCAAGCTTTTCACACAGGGTTAGTGCTTCAGCCTGCATTCCCTGTTCGATCTCTTTGCGGGTCTGGTTCAGCGCATCCAGTTCATTCGCCAGCACGCGCGCTTCACCAATGTTATCGCACAGCAGCAGCGCGACGCCGACGGACATATCGTCCAGCCTGCCAGCCGCGTTCAGGCGCGGGCCGAGGGCAAAGCCCAAATCGCTGGCGGCGAGCTTGAGCGGATCGCGGTTCGCAATCTCCAGCAGCGCCTTAATACCCGGACGACACTTGCCCGCACGAATGCGGCTTAACCCTTGCCAGGTGAGGATACGGTTATTGGTATCGAGCGGTACCACGTCCGCCACGGTGCCGAGCGCAACAAGATCGAGATACTCGGCCAGATTGGGCACGGCGATCCCGCGGGACTCGAACCAGCCTTTATCCCGCAGCAGGGTGCGCAGCGCCAGCATCAGATAAAACGCCACCCCCACGCCCGCCAGTGATTTCGATGGGAAATCGCAGTCGCGCAGGTTCGGGTTAATAATGGCCTCAGCGGCCGGCAGCGTTTCACCCGGCAGGTGGTGATCGGTAACCAGCACCGGGATCCCCAACTGATGCGCGTGATCGACCCCCGCATGGGAGGAGATCCCGTTATCTACAGTCAGGATCATCTGCGCGCCGCGGGCATGTGCCTGATCGACCACTTCCGGGCTAAGGCCATAACCATCTTCAAAGCGGTTAGGCACCAGATAGGTGACGTTTTCGCAGCCCAGCGCGCGCAGACTGAGCACGCTCAGCGCGGTGCTGGTGGCGCCGTCGGCATCGAAATCCCCCACCACCACAATGCGCGTGCCTTCACGAAGCGCGTTGTAAAGTATTTCAGTGGCTTTTTCGATGCCGTTCAGCTGCTGCCAGGGCAGCATCCCTTTGACGCTGCGCTCAAGATCGCCTGCACTCCGCACGCCGCGGCTGGCATAGAGCCGCTTTAACAGCGGCGGAAGATCGGCTGGCAAATCAACCTGTTCAACCGCGTCGCGGCGGCGCAATTTTATTGGGGCTTTCACGCGGATTATTTACCACCAAACTGTTTCTGGTGCGCGTCGAGGAACTCTTTCATCTCTTTTGGCCCCTGATAGCCCGGGACAACGTAGCCGTTGCTTAAGACAATGGCTGGCGTACCGGTCACGCCAAACTGCACGCCCAGTGCGTAGTGGTTGGCAATATCAATATCACAGGAAGCCGGCTGCACACCCTTACCGTTCATCGCGTCATCAAACGCTTTGTTACGATCTTTTGCACACCAGATGGCCTTCATATCCTGCTCAGGCTGGCTCTGCACACCCGCGCGAGGGAAAGCCAGGTAACGCACGGTAATACCCAGTGCGTTGTAATCTTTCATCTCTTCATGCAGCTTGTGGCAGTAGCCACAGGTGATGTCGGTAAAGACGGTTATAACGTGTTTTTCCTGCGCCGCCTTATAAACGATCATCTCTTTTTCAAGCGCATTCAGGTTTTTCATCAGCAGCTGGTTGGTCACGTTCACCGGCTGCGCGCCGCTTACGTCGTACATCGGCCCCTGAATAATGTGTTTGCCGTCTTCGGTCACGTACAGCACGCCGCTGTTGGTTAAAACGGTTTTCATCCCCGCCACCGGCGCAGGCTGAATATCGCTGCTGGTTACGCCGAGTTTCGTCAGCGACTGTTTGATAGCGGCGTCATCCGCATGGGCAAAACCGGTAAAAGAGGCTGCCAGCAGGGTGAACAGCGCAAAAGACTTTTTCATATAAGATCCTGTAACAATTCGTCGGCACTCACGCGCGAGGGTGGTGCTGTTGGTGTAGCTGCCGCAGGCGTTCCGTCGCGACATGGGTGTAAATTTGCGTCGTGGAAAGATCGCTGTGTCCCAGCAGCATCTGCACCACGCGCAGATCGGCGCCGTGGTTCAGCAGATGTGTCGCAAAGGCATGCCGCAACACGTGCGGCGACAGCTTTTCGCTGTCAATGCCCGCCAGTGTGGCGTAATGCTTGATGCGATGCCAGAACGTTTGCCGCGTCATCTGCTGCGCACGCTGGCTGGGGAACAAAACATCGATAGAAACGCCGTTCAGCAACCACGGACGACCGTGCTCCAGATACGTTTCCAGCCAGTACACCGCCTCTTCTCCCAGCGGGACCAGCCGTTCCTTGTTCCCTTTACCGATCACACGAACCACGCCCTGACGTAAGCTGATGTCGCTCATCGTCAGGCCAACCAGTTCCGAAACGCGCAAGCCGGTAGCATACAATAGCTCAAGCATGGCTTTATCGCGTAACTCCAGCGGCAGGTCAACAGCCGGTGATTGTAATAATCTCTCAACTTGTGCTTCGCTGAGATCTTTCGGTAGCCGCTGCGGGAGTTTAGGCGATGCCAGGAGGGCGCTGGGATCGTCCGCGCGAATTTTCTCACGGTAGAGATGCTGGAACAGTCGACGCATTGCACTGAGCAGACGCGCAGAGCTGGTGGCTTTGTAGCCCCCCTCCATACGCTCGCCCAGCAGCGCTTGCAGGTCGTCGCTTTGTGCGCTCTCCAGCGACAGTCCCCGGTGTGCCAGCCACTCCACCAGCATGGTGAGGTCCCGCCGATAGGCGCTCAGCGTATTTTGGGCCAGGTTTTTCTCCAGCCACAGCGCGTCGAGAAACTGTTCGATGAGTGCGAGATCCTTTTCCACATCAGCCCCTTTGATTCTGCAATCCGGGCATTATGCCTGATTGCGAGCGGTTTCTGGTACACTACGCGCAAAGTCATAGCAAGAATTGAGATAGATACGCGATGAATATTGGTCTGTTTTATGGTTCCAGCACCTGCTACACCGAAATGGCGGCAGAGAAAATTCGCGACATCATTGGCCCGGAACTGGTGACGTTGCATAACCTGAAGGACGATGCGCTCACGCTGATGGAGCAGTACGACGTATTGATCCTCGGCATCCCGACCTGGGATTTCGGTGAGATACAGGAAGACTGGGAAGCCATCTGGGATCAGCTCGATACGCTCAACCTCGACGGCAAAATCATTGCCATGTACGGTATGGGCGACCAGTTCGGTTACGGGGAATGGTTCCTGGATGCTCTCGGCATGCTGCACGATAAGCTGGCACCGAAGGGCGTCACGTTTATCGGCTACTGGCCAACGGAAGGTTACGAATTTACCAGTAAAAAACCGATTATCGCAGACGGCCAACTGTTTGTCGGGCTCGCGCTGGATGAAACCAACCAGTACGATCTGAGCGACGAGCGTCTGCAAACCTGGTGCGAACAGATTCTGGGCGAAATGGCCGAGAAGTTCAGTTAACGCGTATTATTCCTGCGTCGGTTGCTGCTGCAGTAGCATCCGGCGCAGTTCCCGCCACTCCGCAATATCCATACTGTCGGCGGCCAGCCACAGATGCTGGCACTTACCGCCGCCCACCTGGCGTAACCGTAGCATCATGCCGGAACTGAGCATCCAGGGCATACCGAGGATATCCCACTCTTTACCCTGCCAGCGCAGGCGGGAGTCCATCAGTAATTTGATCTCACCCTGGCGGGCATTGATCCGGCGCTGGCTGCGCACGCTGTCAAAAACGACGAACGACAGCAACAACAGCCACAGCGGCGTATAGCTAAGCGGCCACGGCATCAGTAAAACAAATGCCGCGACCAGGCCGTGGAGCAATAACGACATCCACTGCGAGCGCCACGAGACGCGAAGATCAGATTGCCACAGGACCACGTTCCCGATTCCGTGTTTGAATTAATTGCACCATCCGTTGCAACTCGGTGTCGGCGGGCTTGCCGTGGTTCATCAGCCAGTTGAATAAATCGGGATCGTCAGACTCAAGCAGGCGAACAAACAGACGCTTATCCTCATCGCTTAAGCTGTCATACTCATATTCGAAGAAAGGCATGATGGAGATATCAAGTTCACGCATGCCGCGTCGGCATGCCCAGTGAATACGGGCCTTGTTGTTAATATCCATGTTCTGTTTCCTGCATTACGTTTGGCACAGTCGGTACCCCGTTCAGTCTTCTTTATTTCTCTGCGGGGACACTCGCTAGTGTAACGTGTTTTTGACCGTTTCTTTACTGGAATATTGCGAAGCTGAAGCGGGCTTCCAGAATAACCCCTATAAAGACAGCGGATTACACTATTTTGCGTGGCGCTACGCATTGCTGCGTTATGGCACGAATGGCCTGCTGAAAGCGCTTGCAATGGCTGTAGTCTCTTTTACCATTAGGCATTATCAAAGCGTTAAGCAATTCAGGATACCGTTATGGCATTTACACCATTTTCTCCTCGCCAGCCCGCCGCCTCTGCGCGTCTGCCGCTGACGCTTATTTCTCTTGATGACTGGGCACTGGCCACACTCGTTGGTGCCGACGCCGAAAAATACCTTCAGGGCCAGGTCACGGCAGACGTGAGCCAGATGACCGAACATCAGCACCTGCTGGCTGCGCATTGCGATCCAAAAGGCAAAATGTGGAGCAACCTGCGTCTGTTCCGCCGTCAGGATGGCTTTGCCTTTATTGAGCGCCGCAGCCTGCGTGATGACCAGCTTAAAGAGCTAAAGAAATACGCGGTCTTTTCCAAAGTCACCATTGCGCCAGATGACGAGCACGTGCTGCTGGGCGTGGCCGGTTTCCAGGCGCGTGCCGCGCTGAAAAACCTGTTCAACGAACTGCCGGATGCAGAAAAACAGCTGGTTAGCGAAGGTGAGACCTCCATCCTGTGGTTTGAACACCCTGCAGAGCGTTTCCTGCTGGTGACCGACGCCGCGACCGCCGAGCGCGTTACTGAGGCCCTGCGCGGTGAAGCCCAGTTCAATAACAGCCAGCAGTGGCTGGCACTGAACATTGAAGCGGGTCTGCCGGTGATTGACGCGGCCAACAGCGCGCAGTTTATTCCGCAGGCGACTAACCTGCAGGCGCTGGGCGGCATCAGCTTTAAAAAAGGCTGTTACACCGGCCAGGAGATGGTCGCGCGGGCAAAATTCCGCGGCGCGAATAAGCGCGCGCTGTGGACACTGGCGGGTCACGCCAGCCGTGTACCGGAAGCGGGTGAAGATTTAGAACTGAAGATGGGTGAAAACTGGCGCCGTACCGGCACCGTGTTAGCCGCCGTTCAGCTGGATGATGGCCGTCTGCTGGTGCAGGCAGTGATGAACAACGACATGGAAGCCGACAGCGTGTTCCGCGTGCGTGATGATGCCAATACCTTGAGTATTGAGCCGCTGCCGTATTCACTGGAAGAGTGATGCTGTATCGCCCGGTGGCGCTGCGCTTACCGGGCCTACGGTTTTGGTGTTCTCCCTCTCGCTGTGGGAGAGGGTTAGGGTGAGGGCAACAGGCCGCAAGATGTAAAAACTACACCTGCCCCACATACAAATAAATGGCCAGGAAGTGACACACGCTGCCCCCAAGTACAAAGCCGTGCCAGATGGCATGGTTATAAGGGATGCGCTTGCAGACATAGAAAATGACGCCCAACGAGTAGACCACGCCGCCTACGGCAAGCAGGGTCACGCCCCCTACCGCCAGCTTAATCGCCAGCTGATAAACCACTATCAGCGACAGCCAGCCCATCGTCAGGTAGGTCACCAGCGACAGCACCTTAAACCGGTGCGCAATGGTCAGCTTAAAGAGGATCCCCAGCAGTGCCAGGCTCCAGATCACAATCATCAGGCCACGCGACAGCGGTGAGTTCAACCCCACCAGCAGGAATGGCGTGTAGGTGCCTGCAATAAGAAGATAGATAGCGCAGTGGTCAAATTTTTTGAGCCATATCTTTGCCCGCTGATACGGAATGGCGTGATACAGCGTCGACGCCAGAAACAGCAGGATCATACTCCCGCCATACAGGCTGTAGCTGGTAATGGCCATGGCACTGGCGTTGGTGTCCACCGCCTGCACCAGTAATAACACTAAACCGACAATCCCAAACACCAGGCCAATGCCGTGGCTGATGCTGTTGGCTACTTCCTCAGCCAGTGAATATCCCTGTGCGATTAATGGTCTGCTCACCATACAAAACTCCGGGAAAACGAAAGATGATTATTCATCGCATGACTATGCTAACTGAGAATGATTCCAGTGAACACCTGTTAGCTAAAATAATTTCAATCCATAATTTATATATAAAAATCATAGATATAAAAAACAGTTTCACCTTACATTTGTTCACATTAAAATTTAATCATTATGAATCAAAGGCATAAAAATGGATCCTGCCCTCTGGCTGCATGTTATGATGGGTCAATGAGGTCTGAATGAGAGTTATGCCACTGTGAGTATGTTCACCCACGCCGCCATTGCCAGTCTCAATAATCTGGAGATGATGGTCTACAACTATGTCATTAAAAATCGTGACAAAGTAATGTACATGACTATCCGCGAACTGGCGGACGCGGCAGGTGTCTCCACCACCACTATCCTGCGCTTTTGCCGCAAACTCAACTGCGAAGGCTACTCTGAATTCCGCGTACGCTTTAAGCTCTATCTGGAGCAGAATGAGCCTCAGCAGATAAATTTTGGTGCCAGTGAAATTATCAGCTTCTTTAAAAGCGTTAATAATGAAGAGTTCGATACATTATTAGATGAAGCGGTGGAGATAATATTATCGTCCGAGCGAATTATCTTTGTCGGCGCAGGGACCTCAGGCTCGCTGGCAAAATATGGTGCACGCTTCTTTTCTAATATCGGTAAATTCAGCAACCATATCGACGATCCTTATTTCCCGGTGACCAATGATATGGCCAAAAATGCGCTGGCGATTGTCCTGTCGGTATCCGGTGAAACGGAAGAGATCCTGCGCTTCGCCAGCCAGTTCAGCCTGCATCACTGCAAGGTACTCTCCATTACCAGCCATGAGCACTCGCGGCTGGCAAAACTGGCCGATTTTAATCTCTCCTGGCATGTTCCCCAGACGCGTATTGCAGGCGTGTATGATATCACCACCCAAATCCCCGTTATTTATATTCTGGAGTCGCTCGGGCGTAAACTGGCGAAGAAATTAACAAAATAAAACATCCTGTTTTTTGCATGTAACAAATTACAATTCAGGCAAATTGTTATATCGTGACATTTAATGTCGCTTTGCTAGACTCGATTCCAATAAGTCATGAATTGAGAATAGCAACGATGAAAAAATTAACCTTACCAAAAGATTTTTTATGGGGCGGCGCGGTTGCTGCTCACCAGGTGGAAGGCGGCTGGAACAAAGGCGGCAAAGGGCCGAGCATCTGTGACGTGCTGACCGGTGGCGCGCATGGCGTTCCCCGTGAAATCACCCAGGAAGTGGTACCGGGTAAATACTACCCAAACCACGAGGCCATCGACTTTCACGGCCACTACAAAGAAGACATCAAGCTGTTTGCCGAGATGGGCTTCAAATGTTTCCGCACCTCTATCGCCTGGACGCGCATCTTCCCGAAAGGTGACGAAACGCAGCCCAATGAAGAAGGGCTGAAGTTTTACGACGATCTGTTCGATGAATTGCTGAAGTACAACATCGAGCCGGTGATCACCCTCTCCCACTTCGAAATGCCGCTGCACCTGGTGCAGGAATATGGTGCCTGGACCAACCGTAAAGTGGTCGATTTCTTTGTCCGTTTCGCGGAAGTGGTCTTCGAGCGTTACAAAAACAAGGTCAAATACTGGATGACCTTCAACGAAATCAACAACCAGCGTAACTGGCGTGCCCCGCTGTTCGGTTACTGCTGCTCCGGTGTGGTCTATACCGAGCACGACAACCCGGAAGAGACCATGTACCAGGTGCTGCATCATCAGTTTGTGGCAAGCGCCCTGGCAGTGAAAGCTGCGCGTCGTATTAACCCGGAAATGAAGGTCGGCTGTATGCTGGCGATGGTGGCGCTCTATCCGTTCTCCTGTAAACCGGAGGACGTGATGTTTGCCCAGGAATCCATGCGTGAACGCTATGTCTTTACCGACGTTCAGCTGCGCGGTTATTACCCGTCTTATGTACTGAATGAGTGGGAGCGCCGTGGTTTTACCATTAACATGGAGCCGGGTGATGAACAGATCCTGCGTGAAGGTACCTGCGACTACTTAGGTTTCAGCTATTACATGACTAACGCCGTCAAAGCAGAAGGCGGTACCGGCGATGCAATTTCAGGCTTTGAAGGCAGCGTGCCCAACCCGCATGTGAAAGCCTCTGACTGGGGCTGGCAGATTGACCCTGTGGGTCTGCGCTACTCTCTGTGTGAGCTATACGAGCGTTATCAGAAACCGCTGTTTATCGTCGAGAACGGTTTTGGCGCCTACGATAAAGTGGAAGAAGATGGCAGCATTAACGACGACTACCGCATCGACTATCTGCGCGCTCACGTGGAAGAGATGATCAAAGCCGTGACGCACGATGGCGTGGACCTGATGGGTTATACGCCTTGGGGCTGTATCGACTGCGTGTCGTTCACCACCGGCCAGTACAGCAAGCGCTATGGTTTTATCTATGTGAACAAGCACGACGACGGCACGGGCGACATGTCGCGCTCCCGTAAGAAAAGCTTCGAGTGGTATAAAGGTGTGATTGCCAGTAACGGTGAGACGCTTTAACTCTGTAACGCCGGGCGGCGCTACGCTTGATCCCCTCTCCCTTTTGGGGAGAGGGTTAGGGTGAGGGGTTTACTTCCCGCCCGCTAACTCAATAAAACTGCCCGTCACGTACGACGCTTTCTCGCTCAGCAGCCAGACAATCGCCTGGGCTACCTCTTCAGGCTGGCCACCGCGCTGCATCGGCAGCAACGACTTAACGCGATCCACACGTCCCGGCTCTCCACCGTCGGCATGGATGTCGGTATAGATAAGCCCAGGACGCACGCAGTTAACGCGGATACCTTGCGCCGCCACTTCCAGCGCTAACCCGGTTGTCAGTGAATCCACCGCCCCTTTGGACGCCGCGTAATCCACATACTCACCCGGTGCGCCCAGTCGTGACGCCGCGGAGGAGACATTCACAATCGCCCCACCTTTGCCGCCATGTTTGTGCGACATACGCTTTACCGCTTCACGGCAGCAAAGGAAATATCCCGTGACGTTGGTTGCCAGCACGCAATTAATGCGTTCAGCCGAAAGATTTTCGATGGTGGATTGCTCAAACAGGATCCCGGCGTTATTCACCAGCGCGGTCAGCGGCTCAGCTTCTCGGTCAAGACTGTCGAACATCGCCAGTACCTGCGCTTCATCGCTGATATCCGCGCGCAGGGCAAAGGCTTTACCGCCTGCCCCAACGATCTGGTTGATAACGTCCGTCGCAGCCTTGATATTGTGGTGATAATTCACCGCCACGGTGTAGCCTTCGTTTGCCAGCTGCAGCGCGGTGGCTTTACCGATACCGCGGCTGGCGCCTGTTACAAGTGCAATACCCATTCTTTTCTCCCAATAAAAAAGCCGGGTATGGCGGCTTCGCCATACCCGGCCTACGTTACTACATCAACACGATTACTGGTATTCGCTCATCGGTACACAGGAGCAGAACAGATTACGGTCACCATAGACGTCATCAAGACGTTTCACGGTTGGCCAGTATTTGTTTGCCACACCGGCCGGGAAGACCGCCAGTTCACGGCTGTAACCGTGATTCCACTCCGCCACCATTTCATGCTGCGTGTGCGGCGCATTGACCAGCGGGTTGTCTTCCAGCGTCCATTCGCCGTCCTGCACGCGGTCGATCTCCATGCGGATGGCCAGCATCGCATCAATAAAGCGGTCCAGCTCGGCTTTGCTCTCGGACTCCGTTGGCTCCACCATCAGCGTACCCGCAACCGGGAACGACATGGTTGGCGCATGGAATCCATAGTCGATAAGACGTTTGGCAATATCCAGCTCGCTAATGCCGGTCTGCTCTTTCAGCGGACGAATATCCAGAATGCACTCGTGCGCCACGCGGCCATCACGACCGGTGTAGAGCACCGGAAAGGCTGACTTGAGGCGGGTCGCGATGTAGTTAGCGTTCAGGATCGCCACCTGGCTTGCCTTCTTCAGCCCTTCCGCGCCCATCATGCGGATGTACATCCAGCTGATTGGCAGGATAGAGGCGCTACCAAACGGTGCCGCTGACACCGCGCCCTGACGGGTCAGCATCCCTTCGATCTGCACCACGCTATGGCCTGGAACAAACGGTGCCAGGTGTGCTTTCACGCCGATTGGCCCCATACCCGGGCCGCCACCGCCGTGCGGAATGCAGAAGGTTTTATGCAGGTTCAGGTGCGAAACGTCCGCACCGATGAAGCCCGGCGAGGTGATGCCCACCTGCGCATTCATGTTCGCACCGTCGAGATAGACCTGGCCGCCAAACTGATGCACCACTTCACACACTTCACGGATGGTCTCTTCGTACACGCCGTGAGTCGACGGGTAGGTCACCATGATGCAGGAGAGCTTATCGCCCGCCTGTTCGGCTTTCGCACGCAGGTCAGCGAGGTCAATGTTGCCGTTCTTATCGCACGCCACCACGACCACTTCCATTCCCGCCATCTGGGCGGAGGCCGGGTTGGTGCCGTGGGCAGAGCTTGGGATCAGGCAGATATCACGGTGGCCTTCGTTACGGCTCTCGTGATAGTGGCGGATCGCCAGCAGACCGGCGTACTCACCCTGCGCGCCAGAGTTTGGCTGCATGCAGAGCGCATCGTAACCCGTCAGTTTCACCAGCCAGTCGGAGAGCTGGTTGATCATCAGGTGATACCCTTCCGCCTGTTCGGCAGGGCAGAACGGGTGCAGCTCGGCAAACTCAGGCCAGGTGATAGGGATCATCTCCGCCGCCGCGTTCAGCTTCATGGTGCAGGAACCCAGCGGGATCATCGCCTGGTTCAGCGCCAGATCCTTGCGCTCCAGAGAGTGCATGTAACGCATCATCTCGGTTTCGCTGTGGTAGCGGTTAAAGACCGGGTGCGTCAGGATCGCATCGTTACGCAGCATGCTTTCCTGAATTGAGCGGCTGTCGAGCGCGACCTCTTTGTCCAGCGTATCAATATCCAGACCGTGCGCGTCGCCCAGCAACACGTTAAACAGGTTGACGATATCTACACGGGTGGTGGATTCATCGAGGGTGATGCCGACCGCGTTATGGATGTCGCTGCGCAGGTTGATTTGCGCCGCATCAGCACGCGCCAGCACCGCCGCTTTGTCCGCCACTTCAACGCACAGGGTGTCGAAGTAGTGAGCGTGACGCAGTTTGAGGCCTTTCTGCTGCAGACCGCAGGCCAGAATATCGGCCAGACGGTGAATGCGGCTGGCGATGCGTTTCAGGCCAACCGGACCATGGAACACCGCATACAGGCTGGCAATGTTAGCCAGCAGAACCTGCGAGGTACAAATGTTGGAGTTCGCTTTCTCGCGGCGGATATGCTGCTCACGCGTCTGCATCGCCATGCGCAGCGCAGTGTTACCGGCAGCGTCTTTTGACACACCGATAATACGGCCAGGCATGGAGCGTTTGAATTCATCTTTTGCCGCAAAGAATGCCGCGTGCGGGCCGCCGTAGCCCATCGGCACGCCGAAGCGCTGCGCAGAGCCGAAGACGATATCCGCACCCTGTTTGCCAGGCGCCGTCAACAGTACCAGTGCCATAAAATCAGCGGCGACGCTGACAACGACTTTGCGGGATTTGAGTTCGGTCATCAGCGCGCTGTAGTCATGCACTTCGCCGGTGGTGCCCACCTGCTGTAGCAGCACGCCAAAGACATCCTGGTGATCCAGTACTTTGTCGGCATCATCGACAATCACGTCGAAGCCAAAGGTTTCCGCACGAGTGCGTACCACGTCCAGCGTCTGCGGATGAACATCCGCCGCCACGAAGAAGCGGTTGGCGTTTTTCAGCTTGCTCACGCGTTTCGCCATTGCCATGGCTTCTGCCGCGGCGGTCGCTTCATCCAGCAGAGACGCAGAGGCGATGTCGAGACCGGTCAGATCCAAGGTCACCTGCTGGAAGTTCAACAGCGCTTCCAGACGGCCCTGGGACACTTCCGGCTGATAGGGTGTATACGCGGTATACCAGCCCGGGTTTTCCAGCATGTTGCGCAGGATCACCGGCGGTAACTGCACGTTGGTATAACCCATGCCAATGTAAGACTTATAGCGCTTGTTAAGGGCTGCAATGGCCTTTAATTCTGCCAGCGCAGCAAATTCAGTCGTCGCCTCGCCCACCTGTGGTGGTGTGGCAAGCTGGATGTCTTTTGGCACGATCTGGCCGATCAGTGCGTCTAATGAATCCGCGCCAACTGTCTTCAGCATCTCCTGCTGTTGCTGAGCATCCGGCCCTATGTGACGTTCAATGAAGGCGCCACGGTTTTCAAGCTGGCTTAAAGTCTGTGTCATGAGCGATGGTTCCTGAAACGTGCAGTGAATATAAGTTCCCTCTCCCTGTGGGAGAGGGTTAGGGTGAGGGGAAGATGGGCACCCTCACCCCTGTCCTCTCCCGAAGGGAGAGGGATAATGGCTTACTCGTCTTCTAACAGGGCTTCGTATGCGGTGGCATCCAGCAGCGCAGCAACCTGTGATTCGTCGCTGGCTTTGATCTTGAAGATCCAGCCGCCTTCATACGGTTCGCTGTTGACCAGTTCCGGGGAGTCGCTCAGCGCGTCGTTGACGGCAATGATTTCGCCGCTCACCGGTGCATAGATATCGGATGCCGCCTTAACAGATTCCGCGACAGCGCAGTCATCGCCCGCGCTAACGGTCGCGCCCACTTCCGGCAGGTCAACAAACACCATGTCGCCCAGCAGCTCTTGCGCGTGCTCGGTGATCCCAACGGTATAAGAGCCGTCCGCCTCTTTGCGCAGCCACTCGTGTTCTTTGCTGTATTTCAGTTCTGCTGGCACATTGCTCATTGAAGTTCTCCTGATAAAAATGATTAGGCGACCGGCTTACCGGCGCGAACAAAAATCGGTTTGGTCACGTGGACCGGCATTTCGCGGTTGCGGATCTGTACTACCGCCGTTTCGCCAATGCCGGCCGGCACGCGTGCCAGTGCAATACTGTAGCCCAGCGTCGGGGAGAAGGTACCGCTGGTGATCACGCCTTCACGCGGATTGCCGTCTGCATCGGTAAAACGTACCGGCAGTTCGCCGCGCAGCACGCCTTTTTCCTTCATTACCAGGCCAACCAGCTGTTCAGTGCCCTTTTCGCGCTGCATCTCCAGCGCTTCACGGCCAATAAATTCGCGGTCAGCCGGTTCCCACGCGATGGTCCAGCCCATGTTAGCGGCCAGTGGAGAGACGCTTTCGTCCATCTCCTGACCATAAAGGTTCATGCCCGCTTCCAGACGCAGCGTATCGCGCGCGCCCAGTCCTGCTGGCTTGACGCCCGCTTCCACCAGCGCACGCCAGAAGTCGGCGGCTTTTTCATTCGGCATGGCAATTTCATAGCCCGCTTCACCGGTATAGCCGGTGGTGGCGATAAACAGATCGCCCGCCTGCACGCCGAAGAACGGCTTCATGCCAGCGGTGGCTTCACGCTGCTCGTTGTTGAACAGCGTGGCGGCTTTCGCCTGCGCGTTCGGCCCCTGCACGGCGATCAGCGACAGATCATCACGGACGGTGATGTCGATGGCATACGGTTCAGCGTGTTGGGTAATCCAGGAGAGGTCTTTTTCGCGGGTGGCGGAGTTTACAACGAGGCGGAAGAAATCTTCAGTGAAGTAGTAGACGATAAGGTCGTCAATCACGCCGCCAGAGGCATTTAGCATGCCGGTATAGAGCGCTTTACCTGGCGTCTTCAGTTTTGCGACGTCGTTTGCCAGCAGATAACGCAAAAACTCCCGGGTGCGGCTACCGCGCAGGTCGACAATTGTCATGTGGGAGACGTCGAACATACCGGCATCGGTACGCACTGCGTGGTGTTCATCAATCTGGGAGCCGTAATGCAGCGGCATCATCCAGCCATGAAAGTCCACCATACGTGCACCGCATAACACGTGTTGTTCGTACAAAGGAGTCTGTTGAGCCATCTTTTCCTCGTTGAAAAATTCACCGTGAATCCCGGTATCGGCCCCGTCATCCGGCGCCGACGCAAACGTTCTCTTTTACCTGAACTTACCACCGAAACCGACGGTTAACCATAAGGTAAAACAGGTCATCACATTAGCTTATGACCAAAAAACGCTGAAAAGCCTACAGAGTTATTCACTGGTAAAATGCGATTCAACCCGCATAAAATTAACAACGATCTAACAATATTTAGCACATGGTGATATTTCATGCGGAAAAACGGGCAAAATTTCCGTAACGTAAAAATAGCCAGATTAGATTATCTAATGCGAAAAATGGCGTGAAATTAGATTATTTCAAACGAGGATATTTACCCGGCGCAGAGGCCGGGTAAATAAAGTGTGACGGGGATCGAGATTAACGTAACCAGTCGGGAAGATCGTTAAGACCCATCGCCTGACGAAGGAGTTGAGGTTTTACGCCCGGAAGGGTGTCGGCCAGTTTCAGGCCGATGTCGCGCAGCAGTTTTTTCGCCGGATTTGCCCCGGCAAACAGCTCGCGGAAGCCCTGCATGCCTGCCAGCATCACCGCCGCGCTGTGCTTGCGGCTGCGTTCGTAGCGACGCAGGTAGAGATGCTGGCCGATATCTTTACCTTCGCGGTGCAGACGGCGCAGCTCATTCACCAGCTCTGCTGCATCCATAAAGCCAAGGTTAACTCCCTGTCCGGCCAGCGGATGAATGGTATGCGCCGCGTCACCCACCAGCGCGAGACGGTGCGCCGCAAACTGGCGCGCGTAACGGCCGGTCAACGGGAATACCAGGCGTTCGCTCTCAAGGGTGCACAGACCAAGACGGTTATCAAACGCCATGCACAGCGCCTGATTAAACGCCTCTGGCGTCGCCTCGCGCATCAGCTGTGCTTTTTCCGGCACCAGAGACCAGACGATCGAGCACAGGTGCGGATCGCTCAGCGGCAGAAATGCCAGAATACCGTCGTTATGGAAAATCTGGCGCGCAACGCCGCCGTGCGGCTCTTCAGTACGGATGGTTGCTACCAGCGAATGATGACGATAATCCCAGAAGGTCAGGGGAATATCCGCCTTGTTACGCAGCCACGAGTTTGCGCCATCCGCGCCTACCACCAGCCGCGCGGTGAGCATGTCGCCGCTCTGCAGGGTGAGAAACGCTTCGTTTTCGCCCCATGCCACCTGCTGGATTTGCGCGGGCGCCATCAGGTTGATGTCGCTGCAGGATTGCGCTTTTTGCCATAACGCATGGTGAATGACGGCATTTTCGATGATATGACCCAGATGGCTATAGCCCATGCTTTCATCATCAAACGCGATATGACCAAAGCTGTCTTTGTCCCACACTTCCATTCCGTGATAGCAGCTGGCACGCTGCGCCACGATATCTGACCAGACGCCAAGGCGCGTCAGTAGTTTTTCGCTGGCGGCATTGATTGCCGAGACGCGCAGTTCCGGCGGCGCATCGTGCGCAACGGGCTGAGGCAGATTTTGCTCCAGCACGGCCACGCGCAGACCACTGCCCTGTAAACCACAGGCCAGCGCCAGCCCTACCATTCCGCCGCCTACAATGGCGACATCAACATTTTGCACGATGATAACTCCTTAACGCGCGACCCAACCAAGGGTCCGCTGCGCCAGCACGTCACGTGCCGGAATGAATAATTCCATCGCCATCAGCCCAAGGTTGCGGCCTGCAACCAGCGGTGCCCAGCGATTGGCAAACAGATGCACCAGGCCATCGGTGACGCCGATAGTCGCTTCTTTATCGGCCCGGCGTCGCTTCTGATAATGGCTGAGCACCGGATACGCGCCGCAATCTTTTTGCTCATGCCACGCCTGGGACAGAGTCTCTGCCAGGCTCATCACGTCGCGTAGCCCAAGGTTGAAGCCTTGCCCGGCGATTGGGTGCAACGTCTGCGCGGCATTGCCGACCAGCGCCACGCGATGGGAGATGGACTGAGATGCCGTGGTCAGCGACAGCGGGTAAACAGCGCGTTTTCCCGCATGGGTAATACGCCCCAGCCGCCAGCCAAAGGCTTTTTGCAGTTCGGTACAGAAACGGTCGTCGGACCAGGCCTCAACGTCAGCCGCTTTATCCTGAGGATGGCACCACACCAGCGAGCAGCGTCCGTTTGACATCGGCAGCATGGCCAGCGGGCCGTGCTGAGTGAAACGTTCAAACGCCCTGCCGTTGTGTTCTCCCGCCGTAGAAACGTTAGCAATAACGGCGACCTGTCCGTAAGGCTGAGCGCGCCATTCCACGCCGCACTGGGTGCCAAGCGCAGAACGTGAACCATCGGCGGCGACCAGAAGCTGGCCATCCAGAACCGTACCGTTTTCCAGCGTCACGCTGACCGCCGCTTCGCTGCGGCTGAAGCTGGCGACGCGTGCCGGGCAATGGAGCGTCACACCCGGGGCATCCTGCAATAAACGGAACAGACGCAGCCCGACGTCGTGAAGTTCAACCACCCGACCCAGGGCATCAATGCGGTAATCCTGCGCGTCCAGCGTCACAAACCCGGCATGGCCACGATCGCTGACGTGAACGGTGTTGATTGCCGTCGCACAATCCGCAATCGCCTGCCAGATGCCAATTCGAGCGAGCTGCTGGCAGGTCCCCTGAGCCAGGGCAATGGCGCGGGCATCAAACCCGGGATGGTCGGACGCCTCTGGCGCCACGGCCTCCACCAGATGGACCGGAAGTTGCCCTTTCGTCAAATGCGAGATGGCCAGCGCCAGCGTAGCTCCCGTCATCCCCCCACCAACGATAATCACGCTCATGGGCGTGCCGCTGCCATCAGCGCCTCAATGTCATCGGCGTTTTTCACCACGCCCGCGGTCAGGTTTTCGTTACCGGTTTCGGTGATGACAATGTCATCTTCGATGCGAATACCAATTCCACGGTACGCTTCCGGCACGTCGGCATCCGGCGCAATGTAGAGCCCCGGTTCAACGGTCAGTACCATACCCGGCTCCAGCACGCGAGAACGTTCTGAACCATACGCGCCCACATCATGCACATCCAGCCCCAGCCAGTGGCTCAGGCCGTGCATAAAGTAGGGGCGATGCGCATTTTCAGCAATCAGGGTATCCACATCACCGTTCAGAATCCTGAGCCTTACGAGGCCGGTAATCATGATGCGCACCACTTCGCCGGTTACTTCCTGGATGGAGGTGCCGGGGCGATAGAGCTTCAGCGCGGTTTCAAGAGATTCAAGAACGATGTCATAAATTTCGCGCTGCGCGGGGGTGAACTTACCGTTCACCGGGAAGGTACGGGTAATGTCGCCCGCATAGCCCTGATATTCACAGCCTGCATCAATCAGCACCAGATCGCCGTCACGCAGTTCACTTTCGTTTTCGGTGTAATGCAGAATGCAGCCGTTTTCACCGCCACCGACAATGGTGTTGTAAGAGGGATAACGCGCGCCGTGGCGGTTGAACTCGTGGTGAATCTCGCCTTCCAGCTGATATTCAAACAGGCCGGGATGGCACTTCTCCATCGCCCTTGTGTGTGCCAGCGCGCTGATTTCGCCTGCACGACGCATCACGTCCAGCTCTTCCTGCGATTTAAACAGGCGCATCTCGTGGACAACCGGGCGCCAGTCCGTCAGCGTGGCCGGGGCGGAGAGATTCTGCCGGGAACCTTTACGCAGCTTATCCAGCGCGGTGAAGACTATCTCATCGGCGTACGCATACTCACCCTGCGCGTGGTAAAGCACATCCAGCCCGTTCAGCAACTGATAGAGCTGCTGGTTGATTTCGCTGAACGCCAGCGCACGGTCCACACCCAGTTTCGCGGGCGCGGCCTCTTGCCCCAGGCGGCGACCAAACCAGATCTCCGCGGTGAGATCCCGTACGCGGTTGAAAATCACGCTGTGGTTGTGGGTGTCATTGCTCTTGATCAGCACCAGTACCGCCTCCGGTTCATTGAACCCGGTGAAGTACCAGAAATCGCTGTTCTGGCGATAGGGGTATTCACTGTCGGCACTGCGCGTCACTTCGGGCGCGGCAAAAATCAGCGCAGCGCTTCCGGGCTGCATTTTTGCCAGCAGCGCCTGACGACGACGGGAATACTCTTGATGCGAGATAACCATGACACCCTCCTGTGCGTTATTTTTCTTAATGTAAGGTTGGCTTACGAACTTCCGGTGCGGTTGGCTGCGAGCGGGTGAAGTTATCGTGGCACAGCAGTGCCGCCACGCGAACGTACTCGATAATCTCTTCGAGAGACATCTCCAGCTCTTCCTGATCTTCTTCTTCGTCGTAACCCAGCTGCGCGATGTTACGCAGATCGTCGATCGCTTCACCCGCTTCGCCGGTCACTTTATCAAGCTTAGGCTGCGTTACGCCCAGCCCCAACAGATAGTGGTTTACCCAACCGGCCAGCGCATCGGCGCGATCGAACACGCTGACATCGTCGCCTTCAGGCAGATAAAGCTGAAAAAGGAAGCCATCGTCCTCCAGCGAATCGCTGATTGCCGAGTGCATTTTTCGCAGCGCTTCCGCCAGTTCATGACCAAACGCCAGCCCTTCGTTCGTCAGGTCGTGGATCAGCGGCTGCCATGAGCTGTCGCTGTTTCCGCCGCATAGCATGCCACTGATCAGACCGTGCATTTCGGCAGGGGTTAAACCCACACCCTGCTGGTTCAGTAACTGGTTTAAATCGTTGTAACCAGGCATTTCGTTCTGTATAGACATGAGCTTTCGTCATCAAAGGGAGGAATATTCATGATATGCTACCACTTTGGACCCTGGTGATACCAGAAAAGGGCTTGTATCTTCACATCAGGGTAGCTATAGTGTCGCCCCTTCGCAGCCCCCGGGGCAGTAAGCGAAGGCAGCGCAGTCAATCAGCAGGAAGGTGGCATGTCTGCACAACCCGTCGATCTCCAGATTTTTGGCCGTTCACTGCGAGTGAATTGTCCTCCTGAACAAAGGGATGCTTTGAATCAGGCTGCGGACGATTTGAATCAGCGGTTGCAAGATCTCAAAGAACGCACTAGAGTCACAAATACTGAGCAGCTGGTTTTTATCGCCGCGTTGAACATCAGCTATGAACTGACTCAGGAAAAAGCGAAGACCCGCGACTACGCGGCAAGCATGGAGCAGCGCATTAAAATGCTCCAGCAGACCATAGAACAGGCGTTGCTTGATCAAGGTCGCAATCCCGAAAGACCGGGACCAAAGTTTGAATAACACTTCTCAGTTGACTATGGTAGAGTAACTGTGAAGACAAAATTTCTCTGAGATGTTCGCAAGCGGGCCAGTCCCCTGAGCCGATATTTCATACCACAAGAATGTGGCGCTCCATGGTTGGTGAGCATGCTCGGTTCGCCCGAGAAGCCTTAAAACTATGACGACACATTCACCTTGAACCAAGGGTTCAAGGGTTACAGCCTGCGGCGGCATCTCGGAGATTCCCTCACTCTTCTACCACTACCATGACTCAATTCCCTGAAGTTTCTGCCTCACGCCAGGATATTCGTCAACTCATTCGACAGCGTCGCCGGGCGTTAACCCCTGAACAGCAAGCGCATTTTGCCCTGCAGGCCGCGGCACGCATGATGGCGTATCCGCCTGTAGTGATGGCGCATACCGTCGCGCTGTTTCTCTCTTTTGATGGTGAGCTGGATACGCAGCCACTCATCGAACAACTCTGGCGAGCCGGAAAGCGGGTCTATTTGCCGGTGCTGCATCCGTTTAGCGCAGGGAACCTGCTGTTTCTGCACTACCACCCGCACAGCGAACTGGTTGTGAATCGTCTGAAAATCACCGAGCCGAAGCTGGATGTGCGCGACGTGCTGCCGCTGTCACAGCTGGACGTGCTGATTACGCCGCTGGTGGCGTTTGATGAACAGGGCCAGCGTTTAGGAATGGGCGGGGGGTTCTATGACAGAACGTTGCAAAACTGGCAGCAGTACGGGTTGCAGCCGGTGGGTTATGCGCATGATTGCCAGGCGGTAGAAGCCTTGCCGGTCGAGAAGTGGGATGTACCGTTGCCGGCGGTGATAACACCCAGTAAAACCTGGACCTGGTAGAATAAAGCCGGGTGGCGCTTACGCTTACCCGGCCTACAAAACGTCGACGTAGGTCGGGTAAGGCGTAGCCGCCACCCGACACTACAAACCTCACCCTCAGTACAGCAGACGCGCGCGAATCGTCCCCGGAATGGCCTTCATGCTCTGCAGCGCTTTCTCGGCCACATCTTCATCTGCTTCGATATCAATAACCACATAGCCCATCTGCGAGTTGGTTTGCAGATACTGCGCGGCAATGTTGACACTCTGCTCAGCAAAGATCTGGTTGATGGCGGTCAGCACGCCCGGACGGTTTTCGTGAATGTGCAGCAGACGACGGCCACCGTGCAGCGGCAGCGACACTTCCGGGAAGTTAACGGCAGAGAGCGTTGAACCGTTATCGGAGTATTTGCTCAGTTTACCCGCCACTTCCAGGCCGATGTTCTCCTGCGCTTCCTGAGTAGAGCCACCGATGTGTGGCGTAAGGATCACGTTGTCGAACTCGCACAGCGGAGAGTTAAATGGATCGCTGTTGGTTGCAGGCTCCGTCGGGAAGACGTCGATAGCTGCCCCCGCCAGATGCTTACGCTTCAGGGCATCGCACAGCGCAGGAATGTCGACAACCGTACCGCGTGCGGCGTTGATCAGCAGGGAACCTGGCTTCATCAGCGCCAGCTCTTCCGCGCCCATCATATTTTTGGTTGAGGCGTTTTCCGGCACATGCAGGCTTACCACGTCGCTCATGTTCAGCAGGTCAGAAAGATGTTGAACCTGAGTGGCGTTCCCCAGCGGCAGTTTGCTTTCAATGTCGTAGAAGTAAACATGCATGCCCAGGGATTCAGCCAGGATACCCAGTTGGGTACCAATGTGGCCGTAACCGATGATACCCAGCTTTTTACCGCGCGCTTCATAAGAGCCCGCGGCCAGTTTGTTCCACACGCCGCGGTGGGCTTTGGCGTTGGCTTCCGGAATACCACGCAGCAGCAGCAGCAGTTCGCCAATCACCAGCTCCGCCACGGAACGGGTGTTGGAGAACGGGGCGTTGAAGACCGGGATACCGCGTTTTGCGGCAGCATTCAGGTCAACCTGGTTGGTACCGATGCAGAAACAGCCGATAGCGACCAGCTTTTCCGCCGCAGCAATAACATCTTCAGTCAGGTGAGTACGGGATCGCAGGCCGATGAAATGGGCATCACGGATGGACGCTTTCAGCTCTTCAGTATCCAGCGCGCCTTTGTGAAATTCGATGTTGGTGTAACCTGCCGCGCGAAGGCTATCGAGTGCTTTTTGATGCACGCCTTCTACTAGCAGGAATTTAATCTTGTCTTTCTCCAGTGATACCTTTGCCATTTACCCGACCCTGTTTTTTTGTCTGAACTGATGTTGTGCTGGATTGAAATCCGCTTAGCCAACATATCAAAAAAAACTATTGCAGCAATATGAACGTTTGCGTCGGCACTCTGAAGAAAAGTCATACAGCGCAAAATAGCAGAGTAAAATGCTGTAAATATTTGTGAATGCGGAAGGTTCAGCAAGAGAGGGGCAAAAAACGTGACACAAGTCACCGAATTTAGCTTTTCAAAATTTTTTTAGCGGGGGGAGGACTCCCCCCGTCAGATCATTTTACGATGGTTTTCACGCCATCAGCCGTGCCGATCAGCGCAACATCCGCGCCACGGTTGGCGAATAACCCTACTGTTACCACGCCCGGAATGCCGTTGATGGCGTTTTCGAGCGCGATCGCGTCGAGAATTTCCAGGCCATGAACGTCGAGGATCACGTTGCCGTTATCGGTGACCACACCCTGACGGTATTCAGGACGTCCGCCGAGTTTTACCAGCTCACGTGCCACGGCGCTGCGCGCCATTGGGATCACTTCAACCGGCAACGGGAATTTACCCAGAATGTCGACCTGCTTGGAGGCGTCCGCGATACAGATGAATTTATCGGCCACGGAGGCGATGATCTTTTCACGCGTCAGCGCTGCGCCGCCGCCTTTGATCATCTGCATATGCCCGTTGATTTCATCCGCGCCATCAACGTAGATCCCCAGACGGTCCACTTCGTTCAGATCGAAAACGGTAATGCCGAGGCTTTTCAGCTTTTCCGTGGAAGCATCGGAGCTCGAAACCGCGCCCTCGATCTGCCCCTTCATCGTGCCCAGCGCATCGATAAAGTGTGCCGCCGTCGACCCCGTACCTACACCGACGATAGTACCCGGTTGCACGTACTGGAGCGCGGCCCATCCTACTGCTTTTTTCAGTTCATCCTGCGTCATGATCGTTTTGCCTGTGGTATGAAAACTTAGGGCGCATTATAGAACACGTGAGGTGGAATTCGTCTGCCACAAAGGGAAAATTGTGTCATAGTGCAGATTAAGCAAAATTAAGGAGTAAGCCAGAGCAATGAAACGTCCGGACTACAGAACACTACAGGCACTTGATGCAGTTATTCGTGAACGCGGTTTTGAGCGCGCAGCGCAAAAGCTGTGTATTACTCAGTCCGCCGTATCACAGCGTATCAAACAGCTTGAAAACATGTTCGGGCAGCCACTGCTGGTGCGTACCGTGCCACCGCGTCCAACAGAGCAAGGACAAAAGCTCCTCGCCCTGCTGCGTCAGGTTGAACTGCTGGAAGACGAATGGCTGGGTGATGAACAAACGGGTTCTACGCCGTTGTTGCTGTCGCTGGCGGTGAACGCCGACAGTCTGGCAACCTGGCTGCTGCCCGCCCTCGCCCCGGTCCTGGCCGATTCCCCTATCCGTCTTAATCTGCAGGTTGAAGATGAAACCCGCACCCAGGAACGCCTGCGTCGCGGTGAAGTGGTCGGGGCAGTCAGTATTCAGCCTCAGGCACTGCCAAGCTGCCTGGTGGATCAACTGGGCGCGCTGGATTACCTGTTTGTCGGTTCAAAAGCCTTTGCGGAGCGCTACTTCCCCAATGGCGTCACCCGCGCCGCGCTGCTTAAGGCGCCTGCCGTGGCGTTCGACCATCTGGACGATATGCATCAGGCTTTCCTGCAACAAAACTTTGACCTGCCACCGGGCAGCGTGCCGTGCCACATCGTGAACTCGTCTGAGGCCTTCGTGCAGCTTGCGCGTCAGGGAACCACCTGCTGCATGATCCCGCACCTGCAGATTGAAAAGGAGTTGAAAAGCGGTGAGCTGATTGATTTGACGCCGGGGCTGTATCAGCGCCGGATGCTTTACTGGCACCGTTTTGCGCCGGAAAGCCGCATGATGCGCAACGTCACCGACGCGCTGCTGGCATACGGGCACAAGGTGTTGAGACAGGATTAATCGCTTGAATTCCCTCTCCCACAGGGAGAGGGTTAGGGTCAGGGCAAATTACTGCGCCTTAGCCGTCTCAGTTTGCTGAGTTTGCGTCGGCTCCAGCTGGAACACCACATCAACCTGATCGTCGAACTGAATGGTCGGCTGCTCATAACTTTCCTGAGCAGATGCCGGCGCCGCATCGGCTTTCATCATCCGTACCATCGGGCTTGGCTGATAGTTAGAGACGTGGTAACGCACGCTATACACCGGGCCGAGCTTACTCTTAAATCCAGCGGCCAGCTGCTGCGCCTGATGCATCGCATCGTCAATTGCCGCTTTACGCGCTTCGTCTTTGTATTTCTCCGGTTGCGCAACGCCCAGTGAGACGGAACGAATTTCGTTCAGACCCGCCTTCAGCGCGCCATCCAGAAGGGAGTTCAGCTTATCCAGCTGGCGAACGGTCACTTCAACGCTACGCACCGCGCGATAGCCTTTCAGGATACTTTTGCCGTTCTGGTAGTCGTAATCAGGCTGAGTACGCAGGTTCGCAGAGCTGATGTCTTTTTTGGCAACACCGTTCTGCTCCAGGAAAGAGAGATATTGCGCAACACGATCGTCAGCCTGCTTCTTGGCGGAAGCGGCATCCTTCGCGGCCACGTTGACTTCAATTGCCAGCGTCGCAACATCCGGTACCGCATCCACGCTGGCGGTGCCGGAAGTGACGATGTGCGGACCATTTGGCAATTCATTCGCCTGAACAGACACCGCACCCAAACTTACTAATGCCGCCAGGGCCATCACGTTAAACTTCACTGTCATTCCTCCATGTTGCGAAGAGTGCCCTAACAACAGGGCGCATGCCAGCAAGCTTAGCGGGTCCTGCTCAGTTGTCCATAAGACAACGCTTAGTTGAACAATCCCTGAACATGATGAATCCCCTCTTTCGCCAGCTGAAAGGCAATGACCCACATCACCACGCCCACCAGCGTGTTGATGATCCGCTGGGCTTTAGCGGTACGCAAACGGGGTGCCAGCCACGCCGCCAGAATGGCGAGGCCAAAGAACCAGAGGAAGGAGGCGCTCACCGTGCCCAGGGCAAACCAGCGCTTCGGCTCAACGTCCAGTTGCCCACCCAGGCTCCCGAGCACCACAAACGTGTCGAGATAGACGTGCGGATTAAGCCACGTTACCGCCAGCATGGTGACGATGATCTTCCAGCGCCCCTGCTTCATCACTTCGGCGCTGGCCAGCTCCAGGTTACTACTCATTGCCGTTTTTAACGCACCGAATCCGTACCACAGCAGGAAGGCGACCCCGCCCCAGGTCACCAGCGTCAGCAGCCAGGGTGACTGCATCAGCAGCGCACTCCCGCCAAAAATCCCGGCACAAATCAGCAGTAAATCGCTTACCGCGCACAGCAGAGCAATCATCAGATGATACTGGCGGCGAATCCCCTGGTTCATGACAAACGCATTTTGCGGACCGAGGGGAAGGATCATGGCTGCGCCTAACGCAAGACCCTGAAAATAATACGATAACATGACATTAATCTCGCTGAGTTGTCTTTGGAGCAGACTATACTGCGAGAAGAACATTAGAGGAAATTGATAATATTAATTGGGTATTAGCATAGCTAATAAAATAAAAGCCCGGTGGCGCTAGCGCTTACCGGGCCTACGGGTGACGTTATTCGGCTTCTTTTACTTTTTTGACGTTTACGTCCATCTGCGGATACGGGAAGCTGATGCCGTTGGCGTCAAACTCACGTTTGATTCGCTCCAGCACGTCCCAGTACACGTTTTGCAGATCGCTGCTTTTGCTCCAGATACGCACCACGAAGTTAATAGAGGAAGCACCCAGCTCGTGCAGGCGCACGGTCTGCTCTTTGTCCTTCAGAATGCGATCGTCGGAGGCGATGATGTTAGCAATCAGCGATTTCACCTGATCAATATCGGAATCATACGCCACGCTGATAATTAACTCGTTACGGCGCACCGGCTCGCGAGAAAAGTTAATAATGTTGCCCGCGATGATTTTCCCGTTCGGGACCACAACGATACGCCCGTCAACGGTACGCAGAGTGGTAGAGAAAATTTGTACCTGCAGTACGGTACCGGCAATGCCGCCCAGATCAACATACTCACCGGAACGGAATGGACGGAAGGTGACCAGCAGAACGCCTGCAGCCAGGTTTGAGAGCGAGCCCTGTAACGCCAGACCAATAGCCAGACCCGCGGCACCAAGCACGGCGATGACGGATGCCGTCTGTACCCCCACGCGCCCCAGTGCAGCAATCAGCGTAAACGCGATGATGCCATAGCGCACCAGCGCAGAGAGAAAGTCAGCCACCGTAGCGTCAATGTGTCGCGCTACCATCACCCGGTTGACCGCATTCGATACAATACGCGCCACGATCATCCCGACGATGATGATGGCAATCGCCGCGACGATATTCACGGCGTAGCTCAGCAGCAGCGCCTGGTTGCGCACCAGCCAGTTACCGGCGTTATTGATGCTGTCTACAACATCGAGTTGTTCCATTTATTCTTCCTTTTGTTAAACCAAAACACAAATCCATCCCCCATGGAGACAGGCAGGTCCGTAAAGGGTAAACAAAAAGCGCAAGTTTTGCCAAACAGATCACAAAAACCGCTCTGACAGGGTATTGAAAAAGCATAAAAAAAGGCCCGCGTTTGCGGGCCTCCTGATGCTGTCAGCAGCTCAAATTACAGAACGTCGATCGCGTTCAGCTCTTTGAATGCCTGCTCCAGACGGGTCACCATGGACGTCTGCGCTGCGCGCAGCCATACGCGTGGATCGTAGTATTTCTTGTTCGGCTGGTCTTCGCCTTTCGGGTTGCCCAGCTGGCCCTGCAGGTAAGCTTCGTTCGCTTTGTAGTACTGCAGGATACCGTCCCAGGTTGCCCACTGGGTGTCGGTATCGATGTTCATTTTCACTACGCCGTAGCTTACGGAGTCTTTGATTTCCTGAGCAGAAGAACCGGAACCGCCGTGGAAGACGAAGTTCAGGCTGTTGTGCGGCAGGTTGTGTTTCTTGGACACGTATTCCTGAGAGTCACGCAGGATGGTTGGGGTCAGAACCACGTTACCTGGTTTGTAAACGCCGTGTACGTTACCGAAGGACGCTGCAATGGTGAAGCGTGGGCTGATTTTGCTCAGCTCGGTGTAAGCGTAATCAACGTCTTCTGGCTGAGTGTACAGAGCAGAAGCGTCCATGTGGCTGTTGTCCACGCCGTCTTCTTCACCGCCGGTGCAACCCAGTTCGATTTCCAGGGTCATGCCCATTTTGGACATGCGCGCCAGGTATTTGGAGCAGATCTCGATGTTCTCTTCCAGAGACTCTTCAGACAGGTCGATCATGTGAGAAGAGAACAGTGGCTTACCGGTAGCCGCGAAATGTTTTTCACCCGCGTCCAGCAGACCGTCGATCCACGGCAGCAGTTTCTTCGCGCAGTGGTCAGTGTGCAGGATAACTGGAACACCGTAGTGTTCAGCCATCTGGTGTACGTGGTGCGCACCAGAGATAGCGCCCAGGATTGCAGCACCCTGAGGAATGTCAGTTTTCACGCCTTTACCTGCGATGAACGCAGCGCCGCCGTTAGAGAACTGTACGATAACCGGTGCTTTAACTTTTGCAGCGGTTTCCAGTACGGCGTTGATGGAGTCAGTACCCACGCAGTTAACTGCTGGCAGAGCAAAGTTGTTTTCTTTAGCTACCTGGAACACTTTCTGAACGTCATCACCAGTGATCACGCCAGGTTTTACGAAATCAAAAATTTTAGACATGTTGCTTAGTCCTGTATCTTCGGCCGTTAGAAAAGGTGCGAGCTTTTAAAGCGCGCTGAAAATTGGGCAGGTTTCCCTGCCCTTGAATGGCTTACTTCTTAGCGCGCTCTTCGAGCATTGCTACTGCTGGCAGAACTTTGCCTTCCACGAATTCGAGGAATGCGCCGCCACCAGTGGAGATGTAGGAGATTTTGTCAGCGATACCGAACAGGTCGATTGCTGCCAGGGTGTCACCACCGCCTGCGATAGAGAACGCTTCGCTGTCTGCGATAGCGTTAGCAACAATTTCAGTCCCTTTACGGAAGTTCGGGAATTCGAACACGCCAACAGGACCGTTCCACAGGATAGTTTTTGCGTTTTTCAGGATTTCAGCCAGTTTCTGTGCAGAAACGTCGCCCAGGTCCAGAATCTGCTCTTCATCTTTGATGTCGTTTACAGATTTCAGGGTAGCAGTCGCCGTTTCGGAGAACTCAGTGGCAACGCGAACATCGGTTGGAACCGGGATATCACAGGTACCCAGCAGGCGTTTGGCTTCGTCAACCAGGTCTGCTTCATACAGGGATTTACCAACGTTGTGGCCCTGAGCGGCAACGAAGGTGTTCGCGATACCACCGCCAACGATCAGCTGGTCAGCGATTTTAGACAGGGAATCCAGAACGGTCAGTTTGGTAGAAACTTTAGAACCACCCACGATGGCAACCATTGGACGAGCAGGCTCTTTCAGTGCTTTACCCAGCGCATCCAGTTCCGCAGCCAGCAGAGGACCAGCGCACGCAACGTCTGCGAATTTACCGATACCGTGGGTAGACGCCTGCGCACGGTGCGCAGTACCGAATGCATCCATTACGAATACGTCGCACAGCGCCGCGTATTTTTTGGAGAGTGCTTCGTCGTCTTTCTTCTCGCCTTTGTTGAAGCGAACGTTTTCCAGCACCACCAGCTCACCGGCAGCCACTTCCACGCCATCCAGGTAATCTTTTACCAGGCGAACCGGGCTGGACAGTTTGTCTTTCAGGTAATTAACAACCGGCAGCAGAGAGAACTCTTCGTTGTACTCGCCTTCAGTTGGACGACCCAGGTGGGAGGTCACCATCACTTTCGCACCCTGCTTCAGAGCCAGTTCGATGGTTGGCAGAGATGCACGGATACGCGCGTCACTGGTCACTTTGCCATCTTTAACTGGCACGTTCAGATCCGCACGGATGAAAACGCGTTTACCAGCCAGATCCAGATCGGTCATCTTAATTACAGACATGGTGAATCCTCTCGTTGATTCTTAAAGTTTTGCAGACGCACGATGCGTCTTACCTGAAACCTTTGGCAGCCATTGCTAACGTGGTGTCGAGCATTCGGTTAGCAAAGCCCCATTCGTTATCACACCAGACCAGCGTCTTGATAAGGTGTGCGCCACTGACGCGCGTTTGCGTGCCATCAACAATGGCGCTGTGCGGGTCGTGGTTAAAATCCACTGAGACCAACGGTAATTCCGTATAGTCAACTATACCATGAAATGCCCCCTGTGCCGCTTTTTGCAGCAACAGGTTGACTTCACAGGCTTTTACCGGTTTTTTTACCGTCACACTGAGGTCAATTGCGGTGACGTTTATCGTCGGTACACGCACGGCAATCGCTTCAAAACGGTCATTAAACTGCGGGAAAATTCGGGTGATCCCGGCAGCCAGTTTTGTGTCCACCGGGATGATTGACTGGCTCGCAGCACGCGTGCGTCGTAAATCCGGGTGGTAGGCGTCGATGACCTGCTGATCGTGCATGGCGGAATGAATCGTGGTCACGGTGCCGGATTCAATGCCATATGCATCGTCTAACAGTTTAATGACCGGAATAATGCAGTTGGTGGTGCAGGAGGCGTTGGAGACAATACGGTGTTCGGCTTGTAGCTCATGCTGATTGACGCCGAAAACGACCGTTGCGTCGAGGTCGTTACTGCCGGGATGAGAGAACAGGACTTTTTTCGCGCCGGCGGTGAGATGCGCTTCGCCGTGTTCGCGGTTGCCATATACGCCGGTACAGTCAAGCACCACATCCACACCCAGTTCACGCCACGGTAGCGCGGCAATACTGCGCTCATGCAGTACGCGGATCGTATCGTCACCGACAAACAGCTGATCCCTTTCCTGGCGCACGTCCCAGGCAAAGCGTCCGTGGCTGGTGTCATATTTCAATAAATGCGCCATGCCCGCAGCATCCGCCAGTTCATTGATTGCCACCACGGTAATTTCCGCCCGACGCCCGGATTCATATAAAGCACGAACCACGTTGCGCCCGATGCGACCGAAGCCATTAATCGCTACGCGTACGGTCATAGATCTCCTGCAAAGCTATCCCTGAGTTCGAGGTGGCTGAAAGAGTAATCCAGCTACGCCCGAAGGGGAATCTTTGCTATCACAAACTGCGATTGATTGGTCAATTGTCGAACATTTAATCGACTGAAACGCTTCAGCAAGAATAAGCGAATCGGGGAATAAAAGGAATGTCTGTCCAGATGAATAAGCGAGCTATATGACTTGCGTCACATTTTAGGTGGAATAATGCTTACAAAAAAGCCGGGTGGCGCGCTAGCGCTTACCCGGCCTACTTTCGAGCCATTTGTAGGCCCGGTAAGCGTAAGCGCCACCGGGCAAAACGGCAATTACAGCAGTTCTTTAGCCTTAGCGACAACGTTCTCAACGGTGAAGCCGAACTCTTCGAACAGCTGCTCTGCCGGAGCAGATTCACCGAAGGTGGTCATACCGACGATAGCGCCGTTCAGGCCCACGTATTTGAACCAGTAGTCAGCGATACCCGCTTCAACCGCCACGCGTGCGGAAACGGCTTTAGGCAGTACGGATTCACGGTAAGCAGCATCCTGCTTGTCGAACGCATCGGTAGACGGCATGGAAACCACACGCGCTTTAACGCCTTCGGCAGTCAGTTTGTCCCAGGCTGCAACAGCCAGCTCAACTTCAGAACCGGTTGCGATGAAGATCAGCTCTGGCTGTCCCGCGCAATCCTTCAGCACGTAGCCACCGCGGGCGATGTTCGCCAGCTGCTCTTCGGTACGATCTTGCTGCGCCAGGTTCTGACGGGAGAGGATCAGCGCGGTTGGACCGTCCTGACGCTCAACGCCATATTTCCATGCCACTGCAGATTCCACCTGGTCACATGGACGCCATGTGCTCATGTTCGGGGTGACACGCAGAGAAGCAACCTGCTCTACCGGCTGGTGAGTTGGACCATCTTCGCCCAGACCAATGGAGTCGTGGGTATAAACCATCACCTGACGCTGTTTCATCAGCGCAGCCATACGCACGGCGTTACGGGCATATTCCACGAACATCAGGAAGGTAGAGGTGTACGGCAGGAAACCACCGTGCAGGGAGATACCGTTCGCGATAGCGGTCATACCGAATTCACGTACACCATAATGGATGTAGTTACCAGCCGCATCTTCGTTGATTGGCTTAGAGCCAGACCACAGGGTCAGGTTAGACGGTGCCAGGTCAGCGGAGCCGCCGAGGAATTCTGGAAGCCATGGACCGAACGCTTCGATCGCATTCTGAGACGCTTTACGGCTGGCGATTTTAGATGGGTTCGCCTGCAGCTTAGCGATGAACTCGTTCGCTTTCGCGTCAAAGTCAGACGGCATTTCACCTTTCATACGACGGGTGAATTCAGCCGCTTCCTGTGGGAAGGCTTTAGCGTAAGCCGCGAACTTCTCGTTCCAGGCCGCTTCTTTCGCCTGACCCGCTTCTTTGGCATCCCACTGGGCATAGATTTCAGATGGGATTTCGAATGCAGGGTGTTTCCAGCCCAACGCTTCACGGGTCAGCGCGATTTCCGCGTCGCCCAGTGGCGCACCGTGGGAATCGTGGGTGCCTGCTTTGTTCGGCGAACCGAAGCCGATGATGGTTTTGCACATCAGCAGGGATGGTTTGTCAGTGACCGCACGCGCTTCTTCTACTGCACGTTTAATCGAGTCAGCATCGTGGCCATCAACGCCACGCACAACGTGCCAGCCGTAGGCTTCGAAACGTGCCGCAGTGTCATCAGTGAACCAGCCTTCAACATGACCGTCGATGGAGATACCGTTGTCGTCGTAGAACGCAACCAGTTTGCCCAGCTTCAGGGTACCTGCCAGGGAGCACACTTCGTGAGAAATGCCTTCCATCATGCAGCCGTCGCCCATGAACGCGTAGGTGAAGTGGTCAACAATGTCGTGACCAGGACGGTTGAACTGCGCCGCCAGAGTCTTCTCAGCAATCGCCATACCCACCGCGTTCGCAATACCCTGACCCAGTGGGCCGGTCGTGGTTTCAACACCTGCGGTGTAACCCACTTCCGGGTGACCCGGAGTTTTGGAGTGCAGCTGACGGAAGTTTTTCAGCTCTTCGATAGGCAGATCGTAGCCAGTGAGGTGCAGCAGGCTGTAGATCAGCATTGAGCCGTGGCCGTTAGACAGCACGAAACGGTCGCGGTCAGCCCATGCCGGGTTCTGCGGGTTGTGGTTCAGGAAATCACGCCACAGGACTTCGGCGATATCAGCCATACCCATAGGGGCCCCTGGGTGGCCAGATTTGGCTTTCTGTACTGCGTCCATGCTCAGCGCACGAATAGCATTAGCAAGCTCTTTACGTGAGGACATTTTAACTCCAGATCGGACTGTTAAAGGCCATGCCCTTGACGACAGCGCGTTTTGGGCTACGCCGGAAAAAAGTGCCAACAATGTAACCCAAGCGGCATGCCATGTACATGGAGCATTCTTTTGCCGCTTAAGAAATCTCTGGATCATGCTCGCATGTTGCGCAATCTGCTCGCCCGGGCCCGTCGATATTCCTTATACTTAGCCCGACCCCGGCTTCGCTGTCGGTGTACTTTTCGGATTTTATTCAGATTAACGAGTACGGAAGCAACCTCATGAAAATGCGTGCATTAGTGCTGGCCCTGGGTACAACGTTCCTGCTGAGCGGTTGTCAGAATATGGATTCTAACGGCCTGATGTCCTCAGGCGCAGAAGCTTTTCAGGCCTATTCCCTGAGCGACGCGCAGGTTAAAGCCCTGAGCGACCAGGCCTGTAAAGATATGGATGGAAAGGCTACGATTGCCCCGGCCAACAGTCCCTACACGCAGCGTCTGAATAAAATTGCCTCTGCGCTTGGCGATAACATTAACGGTCAGCCGGTGAACTATAAAGTGTACGTCGCGAAAGACGTGAACGCCTTTGCCATGGCGAACGGCTGTATCCGCGTTTACAGCGGGTTAATGGACATGATGACCGACAACGAAGTGGAAGCGGTGATCGGCCATGAAATGGGCCACGTTGCCCTCGGCCACGTGAAGAAAGGGATGCAGGTCGCCTTAGGCACTAACGCCATCCGCGCGGCGGCGGCTTCTGCGGGCGGTATTGTGGGCAGCCTGTCCCAGTCACAGCTTGGCGATGTGGGCGAAAAGCTGGTTAACTCCCAGTTCTCTCAACGTCAGGAATCCGAAGCGGATGACTACTCCTACGATCTGTTGCGCAAACGCGGTATCAATCCAGCAGGTTTAGCCACCAGTTTTGAAAAGCTGGCTAAACTGGAAGCCGGACGTCAAAGCTCCATGTTTGATGATCACCCGACCTCAGAAGCGCGTGCACAACATATTCGCGACCGTATGGCCGCAGACGGAATTAAATAATTTTGGAAGGAGGCAAATTTGCCTCCTTTTTATTTCGCATGAATTGCTAACTTAACCGCACATATCGGTAATACCCACAAAAGCCCCGTCACACCTGCCCTTCACCATTGAAATGTCTGGTCACATAATTATTGCAATCGGTTACTTTTCGGGTAATTATCGAATCCGCAGTAATTCAAATTAATATATTAAGACAGAGACGTTCCCTCCGTGAAAAAAGAATTATCGTTAGTTGCGTTAAGCATATTTGTCACATTACCTGCCGTTGCAAGCCAACAATCAGACAGCCAGGGTTTTATTAATGACAGCCATTTAGATCTGTTTTTACGCAATGCGTATATCAGCCGTGATTATAATCAGGGCCAGCAGGATAAAGCAGAATGGGGTCAGGGTATCATCGCCACCTTTGAATCAGGTTATACCGAAGGAGTGGTTGGCTTTGGCGTGGACGGCATTGCGCAGTATGGCGTGCGTCTGGACGGTGGCCGCGGTAAGAGCGGCGCAGGTGGCATTGACTTCTTTAAACAGGAAGACGACGGACGCGCAAAATCCGATCTGGCGAAATTTGGCGCGACCGCCAAAATGCGCATCTCGAATACCGTACTCAGCTACGGTAATCAGCGTCCCGAGCTGCCAATCATTAACGCCGACAGTTCCCGCCTGCTGTTTGAAAGCTACACCGGCACCATGCTGACCTCTAAGGAGATCGACGGTCTGGAAATCAACGCCGGTTATTTCACCGACGAGCAGCGTAAAAGTGACGATCGCCACGACAGCGGCCTCAAGGGTTTCTCCTTCGGCGGGGCGAGCTACCAGTTTAATGACCAGTTCAGCGGCGCGCTGTACGCCTCCCATAATGAAGAGGTGATGAACAAGCAATATCTGGGCATGAATTTCAAACAGCCGTTCAGCACTGGCCAG
The DNA here is from genome assembly GCF_023544405.1 of Enterobacter cloacae complex sp. OE43NF. NCBI lineage: Bacteria > Pseudomonadati > Pseudomonadota > Gammaproteobacteria > Enterobacterales > Enterobacteriaceae > Enterobacter > Enterobacter cloacae complex sp. OE43NF. The sequence continues at coordinate 21,350 of NZ_JAMJFW010000030.1, read as the reverse complement.
CAGCTGGTACTCGATTTTAACGGCTACAACTCGCGTCTGGATCAGGGCTACGCAGACAGCCTCGACACGGGCCGCAGCAACACCATCTGGAGCCTGGCGGCGAGCTACATCTGGGATATCCATACGTTCAAAGTGGCGTACCAGCAGAGCAGCGGAAGCACCGGCTACAACTATGGCGGCTACCGCGACCAGGGCGGTGTTGGTGACGGCGGCAACACCATCTGGCTGGCGAACTCCTACTGGTCTGATTTTAATGGTGAAGACGAACGTTCATGGCAGGCGTCTTACGGGCTGGACTTTGGCGGTCTCGGTTTGCCGGGTCTGAGCTGGACCACCGCCTACGTGCGTGGCGACAACATTAAAACCGCTGAAACCAGTAACGGCAAAGAGCATGAATGGTTTAACCAGATCCAGTATCAGGTGCAGGACGGCCCGGCGAAAGATCTGAAGCTGAAACTGCGTTATTCCGTACTGCGCGTCTCCAGCAACGCCAGCGATTACAACGTGGGCGGGGATGAGATCCGCGCTTACGTGGAATACCCGTTTAACGTGTTCTGATAAAACAAGCCGGGTGGCGGCTTCGCCTTACCCGGCCTACTACCCGAAACGTAGGCCCGGTAAGCGCAGCGCCACCGGGCACGACAGCTAGTAAAGCGTCTTCTGCGGCGGCCCGGCAAACTTCAGCGCGCCAATTTGTCCCATCCGCACTTCCACTACCGACGGTCCCGGCATAGCCAGCGCTTCCGTCATCACCGCATCAAAATCCTCTGCCCGCTCAACGCTCCATGCCTGCAGGCCAATCGCCTGTGCCAACAGGGTAAAGTCCGGCGTATGCAGCTCGTTATAGTACTGACGGCCACCGAAATACTTGTCCTGTATACCGCGCATCACGCCGTAGCCGCCGTCATTCATGATAAGCAACGTCACGTTGGCCTTCTCCTGCGCCAGCGTCGCCAGTTCGCCCAGATTCAGGCTCAGACCGCCGTCCCCCACCAACCCCACCACTTTGCGTTGTGGGTTGGCAATCGCGGTGCCAATCGCCATCGGCAGGCCCATGCCAATTGCCCCGGCCAGAGAGTGAATATTCATCAGCGGCCCCCTGGCGCGGAACAGTCGGCTGCCCCACAGGCTGCCGGAAACGGTAATATCGCGCACCAGCAGGCCATCTTCAGGTAGCGCTTTCTCTATGGCATCGTTGAGTTGCGCATAGGCGCCGCACTGTTCACGCAGCCCACGTTCTGCCTGTGTCACCGCCTCCTGAACCAGACCATCCCACTGAGCATTCCCCCATTCACGCCCCTGTGCTTTTTCAGCCAGCGCGCTCAGCAACGCTGAGCAGTCGGCTACCAGCGTGTTATCCATCAGATAGTTACGGCTTGCCGCCGCCGGGTCGATATCGATCTGTACGCGCGGAGAAGGCAGTTCGAGCGTCCATGAACGGGTCTCATTGCTGCGCAGACGTGAACCGGCGATCAGCGTAAAGTCACACTGCGCGATCAGCGCTTCAACCGATGGCGAGTTGTGGAATGCCCGCAGGCTGGCGCGATGGCTGTCCGGCAGTACGCCGCGCGCGTGAGTACTGGAGATCACGGTGATACCTGCATCCGCCAGCTTTTTCACTGCGTCCGCGCAGCCCAGCGCACCGCCGCCCAGCCACAGCAGCGGCTGTTTCGCCTGCTTGAGTTGCGCCCAAAGCGCATTAACACTCCCGACATCTACCGGCGAAACCGACGCCGGTTTCACCGGAGCGGTCACCAGCGACAGCGGAATTTTCGCCCCCTGAATATCAATCGGGATCTCCACGGAGACCGGCCCGCACGGCGGTGTCTGCGCCTCCTGAATCGCTTTATGCAAAATCGCTATCGCCTGACTGGCATTGCTGATGCGATACGCCCGTTTTGAGCTGGCCTTCAGGAAAGTCAGCTGGTCGCGGGTTTCATGGATAAACCCGGTGTCGGCATCCAGCCAGGCTTTTTCTACCTGCCCGGTCAGGTGCAGCAGCGGCGTGCAGGCGTTCATCGCCTCCACCAGCGCGCCTACGGCGTTACCCGCGCCCGCGCCGGTGCTGGTCAGCGCCACGCCAAGGCCGGAAAAACGTCCGTGGGCATCAGCCATGGTGACAGACCCCGCTTCGCCGCGTGCCGGTACAAAGCGGATGTTGCCGCGCTGCCCTACTGCATCCGCGATGGGCAGGTTGTGAATAGAGATGACGCCGTAGATGGCCTCAACCTGATACTGCTCCAGCGTTCTGGCGATGGCGTCGCCGACGGTTATCATTTCGCTCATTGCTCACCCTTTCTCAGTCGCACCAGTGGTTGACGCTGTTACCCGTCGCCAGATAAATGCTCTTTTGCTGCATCCAGGCTTTCAGCCCCTGAATGCCCTTCTCGCGGCCCAGACCGCTCTCTTTAAAGCCCCCGAACGGGGTCGAAATCGCAAACACTTTGTAGGTGTTGATCCACACCGTGCCGGCCTCAAGCTGCTCACTTAAGCGCAGTGCGCGCCCGGTATCGCGTGTCCAGATCCCGGCGGCCAGGCCGTAAACCGAGTCGTTGGCCTCGCGGATAAGCGAGGTTTCATCGCGAAACGGCATCGCCACCAGCACCGGGCCAAAGATCTCCTCCTGGCAGACACGGGCGCTGTTGCTCAGCCCTTCGATAATCGTTGGCAGGAAGAAGCTGCCGCTTGCCAGCGTGGGATCGGCCGGGATCTCCCCACCGCACAGCACGCGGCCCCCTTCACGCTTTGCCAGCTCAACGTACGCCTGTACGCTCTGACGATGTTTTTCATTGATCAGCGGCCCAACGTGGACACCGTCGGTAAACGGATGTCCGACGCGCAGACCGCGGGTTAACTCCAGCAGCCGCGCCATCAGCGGGGCGTAAAGGCTCTCGTGGATAAACAGCCGTGAACCGGCGATGCACGCCTGCCCCGCCGAGCTGAAAATGCCGTAGCAGATCCCGCGCGCGGCCTGCTCGATATCCGCATCCTCCAGCACGATAGTCGGCGATTTTCCGCCCAGCTCCAGCGATGCCGGGATCAGTTTTTCCGCCGCCACGTGGGCCAGGTGACGGCCCGTGGTGGTACCGCCGGTAAAGGAAATTTTGCGTACCTTAGGGTGGCGTGCCAGCGCATCGCCAATCACCGAGCCTTTGCCCGGCAGCACGCTCAGCAGTCCGGCGGGCAGCCCGGCCTGTTCAAATATCCGCGCCAGCTCCAGCGCCATCAGCGGCGTGGCTTCGGCGGGCTTGAGGATCACCGCGTTACCCGCGGCAATGGCCGGAGCGACCTTCTGCATCTCGCTGGCAATCGGCGAGTTCCACGGCGTGATGGCCGCCACCACGCCGAGCGGCTCATAGCGGCTCAGGGTCAGTAAATCCGGCTGGCGCGGCGTCGGAAGTTCCCCTTCCAGCAGCTCGCAGGCGGCGGCGAAATAGCGCGCCGTTCCCGCCGCGCTCATTACCAGCCCGCGGGCCTCCGCCAGCGGCTTGCCGTTATCGCGGCTCTGCATCTGCGCCAGCTCGTCGACACGGGATTCAATGAGATCTGCCACCTTGTGCAGGATCTTCGCCCGCATATGCGGCAGGCTGTGGCGCCAGGTGGGATCGCGCCACGCGCGCTCGCCAGCCTCGAACGCATCATGCAGATCGTCGGGACTGGCCGCATTCAACGTCGCGTTGATCGACCCGTCTGCCGGGAAATAGCTCTGCATCGGGTTGCCGCCACCGTGTCGCCACTGGCCGCCGATAAATATCTTCAGATCGTCCATCGTCACTCCTCAGCTCATGGCCAGCTCGCGGCAGGCGCGTACCGCGCTGAGTGCCGCCAGGGTGGAGGTTTTCGGGTTAGAGGCAAGCGGCAGACCGCTTAGCTCCAGATGGAATTCACCAAACGCGCCTTCAACGTGCAGCGTGTGGGTGTTACGTTTCGTTGACGGGTCGACCATCAGCTGTACGCGCGTGTCGTCCATTCCCACGCCGCCGAGCGCCACGGTGGCCGCCACGTTGGCGTTGGCCGGAAACAGTCGTGCCGCCTCGCGGGCGCTGCCTTCAAAAAAGACCTGCGCAGCAGTTACCGAATTAAGATCGATAAGCTGCTCGGCATAGCTGCCGCGCCAGCTGGCCGGGCTTTTACGCGACTGGTAGGTCACGCGCGCCAGCCCGCCCTCTTTTGCCGCCGCCAGCCCGTCGATACCGACTACCGCCCCGGAGAGCAGCGTCAGTCTGCCGCCGGCGTTGAGCAGGCGCTGTTCGAGCGCGCTGTCCGCCAGTGCGCCGGTCGAAATAACCGCCAGATGCCAGCCGCGACGTAAAATGTCCTCACCGTACTGTGCTACCGCCTGCTGGCTGGCGCACTCCAGCACCAGGTCGGGCGTTTGCGCGCATTCCAGCGGTGAGGTCAATGCCACTACCGCATCACCAAGCTGCGCGTGAATCGCCGCATGATGGGCCTCGCGCGCCACAATCCAGCCGATAGCCACGCCAGCGGGCAGGCGCTCAATCACCGCCTGCGCCATGGCGCCAAAACCAATCAACATAATCTTTTTCATGATGTGTCCTTACAGATGGCGGCAAAAGCCGCCGGAAACGTCCAGTGCCGCACCGGTGGTAAACGAAGCCAGCGGCGAGGCGAGGAACAGCAGCGCCTGCGCGGGCTCCTGCGGCTTGCCGAGACGCGCCATCGGAATACCGCGTTTGCGGGCGATCTCCGCCGTCCACTCCGGCCAGCTCTGGCTTTTGTCTGTCCGGTTTTCAAAGCGACGCTGCCACTGCCCGGACTCCACCATGCCCAGCAATATCGAATTCACGCGGATGCCTTTGCCCACCAGCTCTTTTGAGAGCGTCAGTGTCATATTCAACAGCGCAGCGCGGGCGGCAGAGGTGGCAATCATGTGCTCCTCCGGCTGCAGCGCCAGCAGGGAGTTCACGCAGGTGATGGAAGCGATGTCGGACTGCTCCAGCAAAGGCTGAAACGCCTGCACCGGGTTGATCACGCCAAACAGTTTGAGTTCAGCTTCATGCAGCCACGCTTCGCGCGGGGTGTCATGGAAGTGCGCCACGTATCCCTGCCCGGCGTTGTTGATCAGCATGTCCACGGCACCAAAGCGCACCTGAACGGCATCCGCGAAGGCCTGCATCTCGTCAGCGTTCAGCACGTCGCAGCGATAAGAGAAAACCTCCCCGTCGGGGTATTCGTTATGCAGCGCGGCATGGGCGCTGGCGAGGCGATCCGGATCGCGGCCACAGAAGGCCACTTTTGCCCCCTCGCCCAGCAGCAGGCGTAGCGTTTCAAAGCCAATACCAGAAGAACCGCCGGTGACGACCGCTACGCGTCCGTCAATTTGTGCATTCATCGCGCACCTCTTCGTTAATACGTAAAAGCTGTTGGTTAAAAAACGCGTCGTTATCGAGATAGCTGGCATGTCCCGCCTGGGCAATGGCGATAAACGGCATGCCGTAGCGCAGCGCCAGCCCCTGCACCAGCTCGGGTTGCGTGATCGCATCCTGCTCGCCGCACCACACTTCAAAGTTGCCTGAATAGCGCTTCAGCCAGCCATGAATATCGTCGTGCGCCAGCATCCACGCGGCGGCGAGGTAGCCCTCGGGGCGAAGCCTGCGCATGCCCGCTGCCACGGTGGCGATATCCACTTCACGCGCGCCGGGACGCAGCAGTTTTGCGGCGCGGGTCTGCGCGAGGATTTCGCCGCCGAGTGCCATCTGCTGCTCGCGACTGCGCCAGACCTGCTCGCGCTGCTCCGGCGCGTCGCGGCCGTAACCTTGCGCGGCGTCCGCCAGCACCAGATGCAGCACACGATCCGGATATTTCGCCGCAAAGGCGCTGGCAACCAGTGCCCCGAGTGAATGGCCCACCAGCACCGCCTGCCACACGCCAGCCCGGTCAAGCATCGCCGCCAGCGCATCGGCGTAATCCCCCGCGTTCGCCCGTTCCGCGGCCAGCATCGGGCTTTCGCCATAACCGGGCATGTCCCACGCCAGCACGCGAAAACCGTTCAGCGCCATCTGCTTGTGCCAGGAGGCTGCGCCAGAGCTGATCCCGTGCAGCAGCATCAGCGGAATGCCGCTTCCCTGTTCACGAAAACCCGTCATCATGCCCCCTTAGTTCCGCTTCACTTTCGAGAGCGGATGGTCCGCCGGGTAGGTCGGAATTTCCGGCTTGTTGGTGCCCAGCATGACGCACATCAGCGCCTCTTCTTCGCCGTGGTTAAACAGCCCGCGATAGATCCCCGGCGGAACGGAGATCAGGTCACGCTCGCGCAGCACGGTTTCGGTGTAGTTATCGCCGTCCTGGATCATCAGCGTGATCTGCCCTTTGAGCATGAAGAACACCTCTTCCACATCGTCGTGCAGGTGCAGCGGCCCTTCGCACTTCGACGGCAGTACCATGGTGGAAAAGGTAAAATGCTCCGCCTGTACGGTGTTGGTGTCGCTCGCCACGCCGGTAGCACCGGTGCCGATATAGCGCATCTGCGCGCGGCGGTATTTCGGGTCAAAATCGGCCTGGAACTTCAGCGCGTTCCAGTCGTATTTGCGGCCCTCAAAGCGCGCAATACGGGACTCGACCCACTCTTCCATCGTCAGGTGGTCAGGTTTGATGCCAGATGGGTTGGTTACGGTTGAATCAGTCATGACACTCTCCTCAGTAACGTCTCAGCAGCGGCAGTAACAGGACGCAGCCCACCGCCGCCATCACCGCCAGAAAAATCAGCCCGGAATCCATGCTGTGGGTGAAGGCGATAAGCGCGCCCATCACCGCTGGCGACAGCGCGCCCGCAAAGTTTCCCAGCCCGTTGAAAATGCCGCCCGCCGTGGCGCTCACCCTTGGATGGGTAGCCTTTGCCAGCAGGGCGAAAATGTTGGGTGCCCCGGTGCCCCACATGAATGTGCTGAAGCTCATCGCCGCAATGATGGTCAGCGGGGTATCGAGGTGCATTACGGCCGTGAGCCCGACAGCGGCCCCCGCCATGGAGATGAAGCAAGCCGCTGCGCGCTTATCGACCCGGTCAGAGAGCCATGCGCCAATCACTTCCCCCGCCAGCATGGCGATGAACGGCATCGACGACAGCCAGCCCGCATGTTCCAGGTGAATGCCCTTCCCCTTGATCAGGTAGCCCGGCAGCCAGCCGTTAATGCCCCACAGGTAGGTCAGGAAAGCGATGTTAAAGATGCAGATGATCCAGAAGTGCGGGCTGACAAACAGCTCGCGCCGTGCGGCACGCCGTTCGTCCCGGGAGGTCTGTGACGTACCGCTTTTCGCCTCCAGACGGATCCCGCGCAGACCGACGCGCACGAAGATCAGCACCGGTACGGTCAGCATCGCCATCACGAAGAAGGTGCTCTGCCAGCCGAAGGTGTTCAGCAGCCAGAGTGAGAGCGGGAAGCCAATCGCCGCCCCTACCGGCGTGCCCAGCAGCCACAGCATGGTGGCGCGCGCCTGCAGATGCTGTGGGAAGTTGTGGCGCACAATGGCGAAGGCCAGCGGGAACAGCGGCCCCTCCGCCACGCCCAGCAGAATGCGCAGCACGATCATCAGCGTGTAGTTATGGGTAAAGCCCATCGCCACCATCAGCACGCACCACACCACCATCATCCCGGTGAGCAGGCGCAGCGGAGCGATTTTGTCCCCCAGCCCACTGAGAAAGACCGATGAAAAGCCGTAGCTCAACAGGAAGGCGCTCATCAGAATGCCGAGGCGCGTGGTGTCAAAATCGATGCCCATCGCCTGCTGGAAGTGGCCGTCAGAAAACAGCGCGGCAATGCTGATTTTGTCGAAAAACGCCAGCAGCACGCAGGCCAGCAGCGACAGCGGGATGGCCCAGCGCACCGCTTTTTCAGGCGTGCGGGTCCCCTCACCGCTCACCTCAACGGGCGCGGTGTTAGTCTCTAATGTGGTCATGTCTCCCCCTACGGGTGCGGGTTAGCTATCGCAATGACATCAGTGAAAAAGTCGGGTCGGCGAGCGGCACGTCTGATAAATCCCGCCCGGCCGCCATCCAGCGCTTCGCCAGCTTGACGGTGCGCGCATCGTTGAACGCCACCAGTTGCGTCAGGCGCCCGTTTTCGTCCAGCGAGAAGTACAGCGCGTCTTCACGCACTATGGTGCGGCTGCCCGGCTGCGGAATGCCGAGGATCTGAATGTTGTGCTGGTATTGATCCGACCATAGCCACGGCGCGTCGTCATAGCCTGCGGCATCGGGGTTAAGCATCGCTGTTGCCGCCGCCACCGCCTGATTCTGGGCGAAGGCCCAGGACTGAATACACAGGCCGTAATGATGATGCTGTGCCACATCCCCGGCAGCGAAGATGGACGGATCCGACGTGCGGCCCTGCGCATCCACCACGATCCCGCGTTCGGTTTGCAGCCCCGCGTCACGCGCCAGTTCCAGATTGAGATCGACGCCGATCCCTACCACCACCGCATCAAAGGTTTCACGTTTGCCATCACAGTGAATGACCGGCAGGCCGTTATCGTCCTCCAGCTCCAGCGCGCCGCAGCCGGTTCGGATCTCCACGTCCTGCTCACGGTGAATGGTCTCTAAGCGCTGCGATACCTCGCCGCTCACCGAGCGCATGCACAGCGCAGGCTGCTGCTCGAACAGGGTGACCGCGACGCCGCTTTTGCGCGCAGAAGCGGCAATCTCCAGGCCTATCCAGCCGCCGCCCACAATCGCCAGCGTTTGACTTTCCACAAGCCGACGTTTCAGGCGCTGCGCGTCCTGCCAGTGGCGGAGGGTGTAGACCTGCGGATGCACAGACCATGCCTCGCCCGGCAAGCGCGCGCGCCCTCCGGTGGCAATTAAAAGTATGTTGTAACTAAGATGTTCGCCGTTGCTCAAACGCACCGTTTTCGCATTGCGGTCAATCTGCTCCGCGCGCAGCGGACGGTACCAGGTCAGATTCAGCGCCTGCTGAGCCTCTTCAGTAAAGAGTCGCGGAAGCGTCACGTCCGTCTCCAGCAGAGCCGCCTTCGACAGCGGTGGACGTTCATAGAAATCCCACGCCTCTTCCGCCACCACGCAGATCTCACCGTCAAAGCCCTCGTCGCGCAGGGTTTTCGCCGCCCAGCCTCCCGCCTGACCACCACCAATAATGACAATGCGCGACGTCATACCGCCTCCGGTTTTTTCTGCTGGCGGCGCGTGTCGTGATCGATCCCGCCTTCCACCGCCCACTCGGTAAAGGAGACCAGCGAATGCTCCAGCTCGCGCGGCTGCCAGTTTTCCGTCAGGTAGTCGTCATTGGTGTAATACTCGAACGCCCCGCCGGTCGGGCTGTTGACGTACCAGAAGTAGGCTGACGACACCGGATGGCGGCCGGGTCCGATAAACGTGCTCCAGGCGTTTTTGTTCATCGCAATCCCGCCGCCGATCACTTCGTGAATATCGCGCACGGTAAAGGCCACGTGGTTCAGGCCGCGCTTGCGGTTCGGCAGCTGCAGCAGGAACAGGTTGTGATGACCCCCACGCACGCCGCAGCGCAGAAACACGGCGCGGTTGATGTAGCGGTCAGAGACCTGAAAGCCGAGCACCTCGCGGTAAAATGTCTCCACCGCCGCGAGCTCCTCCACGAAGAACACCACGTGCCCCACGTTAATGGGCTGGGCGCGATCGTAAACCGGGCTGGGGGTATCGATACGGCGAGCGTCGCCCCACTGGTTGATCGGCTCAACATTCAGTTCCACCTCGGTCTGCTGGCTGACCTGCACACGCAGCGTCATGCCGTTCGGGTCAAGACACTCCAGGGCATCACCCACTTCGCGAAAGCCGGGCTGCTGCGCAAGCTTCGGGCGCAGCGCATCCAGATCTGACTGTGCGGCAACCGCCCACGTCATGCGGCGCAGGGTGTTGCCCGCTTCAAACGCCGGGGGCAGATCGGGGCTGTCGATCGGGTTAAGTTCCACGCGCGCGCCGCTCAGGGTGGTAAAACGCTGGCCGCTGGCATCGCCCGTCAGGCCAAAATCACGCATAAATTTGGCGCAGTGCGTCAGGTCTTCAACGCCAAATTCCAGCTTTTCAATTCCGGTTACACTCATCTTTCGTTGCCTCATCTGGCCCAAATTGGGCGTAAAACATGCCCGACGCAGCAAAGCGCCTGACGTTAACTCATTGATTTAACTGGCCTGTGATAAATACCCTAAGAAGCCAGAAATTTTGTCCGCCGCCAGACGAACCTCGTTTTGCAGTCGCTCGCGGTCGGCTTGTGGGATCTCTTCCGACGGCACCAGAATGCTCACTACCGCCGCCACGCGATGGCTTCGGTCAAACACCGGATAAACGATGGAGGAGATACCGTGGCGGAAGAAGGATTCACCGATCACGTATCCGCGGGCTTTGTCCTGCTGCACCATCTGCCACAGGGCTTCACGGTCGTGAAGCTGACCCGGTGTGTTGCCCGGCAGGCGCTCCTGCGGGAACAGCTGTTCGAAATCGGCGCGGGAAATATCGGTCAACAGCATGCGGCCAAGCGAGGTGCAGTGCACCGGCAAACGGGTACCAATGCTGACCTGGTTGATGCGTGACCCGGCGGCGCTGACGCGGGCGATGTAGATGATGTCGCGCCCGTCGCGGATCGCCAGATGGCTGCTGCACTGGCTTACGTCGCGCAGCTGTTCAATCACCGGCTGACCCACCTGCGCCACATCCAGCGAGGCGATGTACTCAAAACCCAGACGCAGCACGTTCATGCCGAGCGAGAAGGTATTGGTACGGGTGTTGCGCTCCAGAAAGCCCATATACTCCAGGGTCTGCACCACGCGGTAGGCGGTGGCCTTCGGCATATCCACCAGCCGGTGCAGCTCGGCAAAGGTCAGTTCGCGATGCTGCTCGCCAAAGGCTAACAGCAGCTGCAGGCCACGCTCCAGCCCCGGTACCAGATACTTCACTTCCTGATCGTTTGCCATCATCGCCCTACCTTAGTTAAAGACAAAACCGCCGTTGACCGGGATCAGCTGCCCGGTGATAAACCGCGACAGATCGCTTAACAGCCAGACCACGCTGCCGGTGACATCTTCCGGCTGCTGTGCCCCCGTTAACGCCCGGCCGTTTTCGTAGAGTTGGTGTCGTTCGGCGGGAACATATTCCGTTGCCTCGACGCGAGTCAGCCCCGGCGCGATGGCGTTGATTCGAATACGCTTTTCACCAAGCTCGCGCGCCATTGAGCGGGTCATGGCAATCACGGCCCCTTTGCTGGCGACGTAGGCCATCAGGCGCGGCGCCCCCCAAAGTGCTGTGTCGGACGCCACGTTCACGATCCCTGCGCCATCGCGCAGCAGCGGCACGGCGGCGCGCGTCACCAGCCAGGTGCCTTTGACGTTGACGCGCATTACCCGGTCCCACAGATCCGGGTCGTAATCGAGCATGTTTTTGCCGCCCACGCCGGTCGCCATCGCCGCGTTATTTACCAGCCCGTCAATCTGCCCCTGCTCGCCAATCGCATTGAACACCTGCTCAATGGAGGCCGGATCGGCGAGATCGATAACGTGCGATTCGATCGTAAAACCCTGTGCCCGCAGAGCGTGTGCGCTTTCGGCCAGCTCGCCTTCAAGAATGTCGCACATCACCACCGCGGCACCCTGCTCCGCGCAGGCGCTGGCGAAGTGATAGCCCAGCCCGCGCGCGGCGCCGGTCACCACAATGCGTTTTCCGCTCAGCAGCGCATTCATCAGGCCGCTCCCTGCTGCGCTTCACGCATCGCCAGTTGCTCTTTAGCGGCCTTTTGCATCATGCGGCGCAGGCGCGAGAGGCCGACATCGTGCTGGTACAGGTATTCATGGTCGCGGGCGTTTGGCGCCAGGCTTTCCAGCACCACGCGGTCCTGCTCCAGCACCTCCCAGTGCAGCTTTTCCAGGCGGTTGCGGTACATGAAGCGCCACATATCGCGCTGCCAGCCCTGTACGCGGCGGATACGCCAGAAGAAGACGCGGCAGTTGTCGTTATCTTCCGGCACCACCATGCCAACGATGAAGAAGTGGCCACCCGGTCCGAAACGCTTCTTATAGGGAATGGAGAGTCGCATCCAGCAGGTGCCACTATTGCCCAGCTCCACCCAGTCGAAGTTGACGCCGCTCTGCCCTTTTTTCTCGAAGATAAAGCCGGTCTTCGTCGGCTGCAGGACCATGTCGGCTTTGCGATCCCCTTCCGCCATCGAGTGCGAGGAGGAGTGGAGATACGTACCGTGCATTGGATCCATCACGTTTTCCAGCGCGTACTGGTAGTTACATTTCCAGGCTGCGGTGCAGAGGAAGTTGCTGAAATGTTCCGTGTCGGCGAGTTCATCCGGGAAGGTCAGCTCGTCCGGCTGCTGATCGGCGGTGACGCCAAACCACAGGAAGATGGCACCGTGCGCCTCCTGCACCTGATAGCTGCGCACGCACTGCTGGCCGACCAGCGGACATTTGTCCACGGCGGGCACGTCTTTCACTTCACCGTTTCCCGCCACTTCCACGCCGTGATACCAGCAGGCGATGCGGTCGCCAAGGTTCCAGCCCATCGACAGACGCGCGCCGCGGTGCGGACAGCGGTCTTCCAGCGCCTGCACCTGACCATCTTTATTGCGCCAGACCACAATCTGTTCGCCCAGACGAGTAATGCCCACGGGCGCAGACTGCACTTCCCAGCTCGCCAGCACCGGATACCAGAGGCCACGCAGACCTTTATCGAGATAGTTTTGTACGGTAGTTGTCATCACGTCGTCCTCAGTAGCCGTTAACCTGTAAGAATGCCTGGAAGCTGGCGTCGCTCCATGGCTCGCCCTGCTGGTCATGCATGCGCACCGCGTTCAGCCCGTTGACCAGCTCCGGCAAGGTTTCAACGCCCTGCTCAAAGAGATCTTCCAGCGTGGCGATAAGGCTCATTTCCCAGTTTTCCGGCACCCGGCTGCGGGTCTGCCAGATCAGGTTCTGATACTCACCCGGTTTATGAATGGCGCCGTTCCCGCCCTCTGCCGGGGGCGTAAACTGGCGGCTTTCGGGCAGCGCCGGGTTGAAGTTCAGGATGTCGCTCATGCCACGGTCTCCTCGACAAAAGTAATCTGGATTTGGTTTTCAAATACCCGAACCGGGTAGCGGTTGAGGTTTCGGCCGCCGGGGCCGTGCAGGCACTGGCCGGTTTTGACGTCGAACACCGCCTCGTGCAGCGGGCATTCCACTTTGCCGTCCTCGACAAAGCCCTGACTCAGCAGCGCATAGGCGTGCGGGCATACGTCTTCCAGCGCGTAATATTCGCCGTCGATTAAATAAACGCCGATCTCTTTACCTTCAACGTTGCCGCTAAAAGGGAAATCTTCCTGTACTTGTTCTGCGTCACATACGCCTATCCAGCTCATCACGATCCTCCAGGCTTTTGTTTCATATATGAAACTCTGTTTCTTATTTAATACGGTCAATATAAAAGCGATGAATGTTTCGTCAAGCGTCAATGTGACGAATTTGTTAATCAATCGACAATTAATAAGCTAAGTGTGCAAGGGATCACGAAAAAATGCAGCGATATGAAATTTTCATTATTAAGGCGTGAATGAATACGTTTTAGTGATGAACTCAAAGCGCAAATAAAAAACATTGACTTCTTTTCTTTTTCTTCCTTAAAAATAAACAACTGAAAAAGCATCGTGTTTCACCCATGAAACTCATTTAAAAATACATCTTTAAAAACAACAAGTTTCACTGGTGAACCATTTTACATCCGTGACAATCACATTGATAAAAATATAAATGCGAGAACGCATAAGGCGGGCAATATGACGGCAAGATGGCAAGGCACAATTGCACTGTTATTTCTCATTATTATTTCCTACATTGACCGGGTAAATATCTCGGTGATGATTTTAAACCCGGAATTTGCCGAACATTTTCAGTTAAATGAAAACAGAATGTTACAGGGAATGTTAATGACCTGCTTTCTTCTGGGTTATGGATTATCGGCTTTATTATTAACACCGGTTATCGAAAGCAAACTGCATTATCGACATGGATTATTAAGCAGCATTGCGATTTGGGCTCTGGTCTGCGCCATTTCTCCCTTACTCGGATCGCTAATGGGAATGCTCATCGCCCGTGTGATTCTGGGGATCGCTGAGGGACCGCTCTTTTCACTGAAAACCCGCTTTATCGGCGATAACTTTCGTGCGGAAGAGGTTGGCAAACCCAACGCCGTGACCGCACTGGGCGTCTCACTCGGTCTGGCCGTGGGCTTTCCGCTGGTGACCTGGCTGATGGCCCATCTGGGCTGGGCCGGATCGTTTTATGCGCTGGCGGCAATCAACCTGGTGCTCGGTGGCGGCCTGATCTGGCGTTTCCTGCCGGCACCGCGCGGTACAGTAAAAATGCACAAACGGGGGCTCGCAGAGACAGTGATGCTTGCGTGGCAAACCCCGCTGTTGGGCTGGATCCTGCTGGTTGAAATCGCCACGCTGAGCTATCTCTGGGGGAGCAGCGCCTGGCTCCCGGCGTGGCTACGCGACGAACATCACTTCTCGCTGCACGCCACGGGCATGCTCGCGGCCATCCCCTTCCTGTTGAGCCTGGGCTCAAAATTCCTTGGCGGGGTACTGCTCGATAAAATGCGACCGGAACAGGCACCGCTGCTGTTTGTCGCGGGCGGGGCGCTGACGGCGTTATCCGTGATCGCGCTGATGCTCAGCCATCAGCCTGCCTGGCTGGCGCTGTTTATGCTGTCGGCTAACGTCTTCTGGGGACTTCAGGGCGCGGCCATTCCGGCGGTGATCCAACATCACGCCCCGCGGGAGGCGGTGGGAAGCGCGTACGGCATCATTAATGGGATCGGCAATATCTGTGCCGCCTTTATTCCACTGCTGATGGGGATGGTGATGAGATCGGTGGGGTCGGTCAGCTCTGGCTTTTCCGTGCTGGTGGTGTCGCAGATTATCACCCTGCTGGCGGGGGGAATGTTGCTGCTGCGCATGCGTCGCGCAGCAGCACTCAGCGCGTAAGGCTTATTCGCCTTTTTTCGCAGCCTGGATATAGAGCATTTCCAGTGCCAGGGTCGCCGCGGCCAGCGCGGTGATCTCGGACTGGTCATAGGCAGGCGCCACTTCCACCACGTCCATCCCGACAATGTTCAGATCCTTCAGGCCGCGAACCAGTTTGATGGCGCGGTCTGAGGTCAGCCCGCCGATCACCGGCGTACCGGTACCCGGGGCAAACGCCGGATCCAGACAGTCGATGTCGAAGGTCAGGTACACCGGCATATCACCGACGATCTGCTTAACCTGCGCGATGATGTCATCCACGCCGCGATCGTTCACCTGACAGGCGTCCAGCACGGTGAAGCCGTTGTCTTTGTCAAACTCGGTACGGATACCGATCTGCACGGAGTGGTTAGGATCGATCAGACCTTCGTTCGGTGCGGTGTAGAACATGGTACCGTGGTCGAACTCGCAGCCGTTCGCGTAGGTGTCGGTGTGCGCATCGAAGTGCACCAGCGCCATTTTACCGAAGTGTTTCGCGTGGGCGCGCAGCAGCGGCAGGGTCACGAAGTGGTCGCCACCGAAGGAGAGCATGCGTTTACCGGCAGCCAGCAGTTTCTCGGCGTGGGCCTGCAGCTTTTCGCTCATTTCACGGGCGTCACCGAAGGCGTACACCAGGTCACCGCAGTCCACCACGTTCAGGCGTTCGCGCATGTCGAAGTTCCACGGGAAGCGGTTATGCTCCCAGGCCAGGTTGGTGGAAACCTGACGGATCGCCGCCGGGCCGTGACGACCGCCCGCACGGCCTGATGTGGCCATATCAAACGGCACGCCGGTGATCACCCAGTCAGCATCGCTGTCGTACGGCTGGAAGTTCATCGGAAGGCGTAAAAAACCAAACGCGTTAGATACCAGAGAGTTGTCGTACTGATGACCTAAAGTGCTCATGTCCTGACCTCTTTTAAAGTCGATGCGTTAAAAACAGATGAAAAAAAATCCCCTCCGCGTCGTTAAACCCGACGAGGAAGGGATTGATTCGTAAATCGCTTATTGGGGCGAATTATCGCCGTTAATTCATACGGGTTCAAGTGAGTATAGGGCATTGTGCGGCCTTTGCCCCTCACCCCGGCCCTCTCCCACAGGGAGAGGGAGGTCAACCTACTCGTCTTCCAGGTACGTGTACCCGTACAGACCCGCTTCAAACTCTTCCAGGAACTGCTGCTGCAGCGCGTCATCCAGACCGGTGTTTTTCACCTGATCGCGGAATTGCGTCAGCAGGGTTTTCGGATCCAGCTGCACGTATTCCAGCATGTCCGCCACGGTGTCACCTTCGTCAGACAGCTCCACTTCCACGCTGCCGTCAGGGAAGACAAACACGTCAACCGCTTCGGTATCACCGAACAGGTTATGCATGTTGCCAAGGATCTCCTGATACGCGCCGACCATAAAGAAGCCCAGCATTGGCGGGTTCTCCGGGTCGTATTCCGGCATTGGCATGGTCGTTGCGATACCGTCGCCGTCAACATAGTGGTCGATGGCACCGTCGGAGTCACAGGTGATGTCCAGCAGCACCGCACGACGTTCCGGGGCGTGATTCAGCCCTTCCAGCGGCAGAACCGGGAACAGCTGATCGATACCCCAGGCATCCGGCATCGACTGGAACAGCGAGAAGTTGACGTAAATCTTGTCCGCCATACGTTCCTGCAATTCGTCGATAATCGGACGGTGCGCACGGTTGCTCGGGTCCAGCTGTTTCTGCACTTCATGGCACATGTTCAGATAAAGCTGCTCGGCCCACGCGCGCTCCTGCAGGCTAAAGGTGCCTGAAGAGTAGCCGACGTGGATATCATGCAGGTCCATCTGGCTGTCGTGCAGCCATTCGCGCAGTGAACGGCGCGTGCCCGGCTCGTGCATCTCCTGCCAGGTTTCCCACATGCTTTGTAGCGAACGCGGGGCATCGTCTTGCGGAGGCGTCGCTTCGGTGATTTCGCTGCGCTCAACGCCGATGATGTTAGAGACCAGCACCGTATGGTGCGCGGTCACCGCGCGGCCAGACTCGGTGATCACCGTCGGGTGCGGCAGGCCGTGCTCTTCACAGGCATCGCCAATCGCCCAGATAATGTTGTTCGCGTATTCGTTCAGGCCGTAGTTCACGGAGCAGTCGGACTGCGAGCGGGTACCTTCATAGTCCACGCCCAGGCCGCCACCCACGTCAAAGCACTGAATATTGACGCCGAGCTTGTGCAGCTCAACGTAGAAACGCGCTGACTCACGCACGCCGGTGGCGATATCACGAATGTTGGCCATCTGCGAACCGAGGTGGAAGTGCAGCAGCTGAATGCTGTCCAGACGACCGCGCTCGCGCAGAATTTCCACCAGCTGCAGTACCTGGTTTGCCGCCAGACCGAATTTAGATTTTTCGCCGCCGGAGGACTGCCATTTACCGGAACCCTGCGAGGCCAGACGCGCACGCACGCCAAGACGTGGCACCACGTTCAGGCGCTCGGCTTCTTCCAGCACGATGGCGATTTCTGTCATCTTCTCGATAACCAGATAGACCTTATGGCCCATTTTCTCGCCAATCAGCGCCAGACGAATGTATTCACGGTCTTTATAGCCGTTACAGACGATCACTGAACGGGTCATGCCCGCATGCGCCAGTACGGCCATCAGCTCTGCTTTTGAACCCGCTTCCAGGCCCAGCGGTTCGCCGGAGTGGATCAGGGATTCAATGACGCGGCGGTGCTGGTTCACCTTGATGGGGTAAACCAGGAAGTAGTCGCCTTTGTAACCGTAAGATTCACGCGCGCGTTTGAACGCGGCGTTAATAGAACGCAGACGGTGTTGCAGGATCTGCGGGAAGCAGAACAGTGCAGGCAAACGCTGGCCCTGCGCCTCACGTGCTTTCACCAGTTTGGCGAGATCCACGCGCGCTTCAGGGACGTCCGGGTCCGGGCAGACGCTGATGTGGCCCAGCTCGTTGACGTCGTAGTAGTTATTGCCCCACCAGGCAATATTGTAAGTGCGCAGCATCTTGCTGGCTTCCTGGGAGCTCATCGCAACCTCCTGCATGGAACGTAGTACACCCTGTTCGCCCGCTGACGAAGGCGAAAAAGAAGACATGTCGTCAGACATAGCGAACCTCAACTCTTTGTATTAAGTGTAAAACAGTTGACTACTATCGCAGCGTTATACGGCGATAACAACCCATAAACGGCTCCGTTTCCCAGCAGAGTATGCTGAAATCCAGACCGTGCGACCGGTTTCTTATTCATATCATTGTAAAACACGTATCCGAACTCTGTATGACAAGGTTCGGCGAAACCACGAGAAAACTCTTGTATTAACAAGAGCGCCCTTGTTCAGTTTTCACAAAGCGTGACCGGCCCTGGAATCCTGAGAAGCGCCGAGATGGGTATAACATCGGCAGGTTTGCAGACTAGAAATGCGGGTTGCGGGAATCAAATGCGCGCCAGAACGGCTGCGCTGAATTAGCGGAAAACGATGGTTCATTATCTCGTATCACCTCCACGGCCGCCTCTGCTGAAACGGACCACAAGCCAAAGCTAAAAGTTCACTGCTTAACCCGGCTGGAAGTGGCGACACGATGAGTTCATCGAGCGCTTTTTTGGTATGAGCCGCGCGCCGCGTTTTATACCGAGAACAGGGGTAAAAAGCAAAAGATAAATACGCGGGTTGCCAGGAGCGTCAGGAAAAATTTCCAGTAATGAATTCAACTCAGTGAGAGCGTTGTCAAAAAAAACTGGAAATCGGGCGAAGAAGTGACCTAAAATAGCCATCCAGATGTTAATCCATCTATACTGATTAACACTCATACTGCCAGTGTCAAAAAACCTGCGGCCTTGGTAGAATTATCTCCTTTGGCTATTCCACACAGCAGCTTGAGCTAACCAAATTCCTCTTAGGTGAAATAAAACATGGCAAAACACCTGTTTACGTCCGAGTCCGTATCAGAAGGACATCCTGATAAAATTGCTGACCAAATCTCCGATGCGGTGCTGGATGCGATCCTGACTCAGGATCCGAAAGCGCGCGTAGCGTGTGAAACCTATGTCAAAACCGGCATGGTTCTGGTTGGCGGTGAGATCACCACCAGCGCATGGGTTGATATCGAAGAGATCACCCGTAACACGGTACGTGAGATCGGTTATGTACATTCTGATATGGGCTTTGATGCCAATTCCTGCGCGGTTCTGAGCGCAATTGGTAAACAGTCTCCAGACATCAACCAGGGCGTTGACCGTGCCGATCCGCTGGAACAGGGCGCGGGCGACCAGGGTCTGATGTTCGGCTATGCAACCAACGAAACCGACGTGCTGATGCCAGCACCGGTGACCTACGCGCACCGTCTGGTGCAGCGCCAGGCTGAAGTGCGTAAAAACGGCACCCTGCCATGGCTGCGCCCGGATGCAAAAAGCCAGGTGACCTTCCAGTACGACGACGGCAAAATCGTCGGCATTGACGCGGTGGTTCTGTCTACCCAGCATGCCGAAGATATCGATCAGAAATCCCTGCAGGAAGCAGTGATGGAAGAGATCATCAAGCCTGTTCTGCCAACCGAATGGCTGAGCAGCGCAACCAAATACTTCATCAACCCAACCGGACGCTTTGTGATTGGCGGCCCAATGGGTGACTGCGGTCTGACCGGTCGTAAAATCATCGTTGATACCTACGGCGGCATGGCGCGTCACGGTGGCGGTGCATTCTCCGGTAAAGATCCATCAAAAGTGGACCGTTCTGCTGCTTACGCTGCACGCTATGTGGCGAAAAACATCGTTGCTGCAGGCCTGGCTGACCGCTGTGAGATCCAGGTTTCCTACGCCATCGGCGTGGCAGAGCCAACCTCCATCATGGTTGAAACCTTCGGTACTGAAAAAGTGCCTTCAGAACAGCTGACCCTGCTGGTGCGCGAGTTCTTCGACCTGCGTCCATACGGCCTGATTCAGATGCTGGATCTGCTGCACCCAATCTACAAAGAAACCGCAGCATACGGTCACTTTGGTCGCGAACATTTCCCATGGGAAAAAACCGACAAAGCCGCTCTGCTGCGTGAAGCTGCCGGTTTGAAGTAATCGACTACCCGCTGCTTAAACAGGCCAGCCTTTGTTTATATACAGTTAACTTAAATGTGTATAAAGTGTACTAAAGCAGATGGATCTGCTTTTTTTTCACCCCAAAACTAAGCAAAGTATACAGTGTGTATTGTGTATTCTACTTAAAGGAAAACATGATTTGTCATCAGTTAAAGTCAGGGCAACGATTGTAGAAGATAACACTGGTATCAAAAGCCAAATCCCTATCCTTCTGACAGAGCAGGGAGAGTTGAGTGTGGTAACAGATTACCTGCTTAAGTTAGAAGCCGACGATGTAAGCCACTCGGTAATGAATGGGGTCCTCCAGGCTGTGTCCTTATTGCTGGATTACATGGAGGCAAATAGAGGCGACTTTGACGACCCAATGCTGCTCTTCCAGACTTTTTCTAAGCGTTTATATACTGGAACGATTGGCGAGAATGGGATTGACCCTTCAGGTTTGTATTGGGTGCCGGCCTCAACCAGTAACGTGAATAAACATATTCAACGACTGACTGCCTTCACCGACTGGCTGGCACACAAACAAGGTGTAGAGTCTGTGAATCCGTTGTGTGAAGCGACCCGGCATGAACAGAGGTTAAATTACGCCGCATGGTATCGCAAAAATCAGAACGATTTTTTAGGTCATATTGAAGATAAAACTGTTAACAAAACCATCCGTAAGGCGAGAACGATCAAAGGCCGTACTCCTCTCACAATAGCTGAACATGATGCTATAGCATTTCCCGAAATGCACTGGGAAAAATTCTATATGTGTGGTGTTGGTGGCTCTGGCGATCCACGAGTGGCACTAAGAGATAAATTAATTCTTCTGCTTATGCACGGTGGTGGGGTGCGCGAAAGTGAGGCGTTAACACTTTGGGTGACGGATGTATTTGAAGACCCGTATAACCCAGACAGTGCTGTGGTCAGGATCTATAACGAGACTGATGGTAAGGCCCCTGAAGGTTGGCGTAATCGCTCTGGTGCATCAACCAGAGCGGCATATTTAAAAGAACAATATGCCCGGATACCACGACAACGAATGAAAGGAACTGCCCGACTTGGCTGGAAGAACCGCGTGGTTGATCATAAAGATAATTACCTACAGGTTCAGTGGTTTCCTGCCGACTATGGAAAAGTGTTTATGTCACTCTGGAAAAACTATCAAAAGTATCGCGCCAGTATCGACTGTCACCACCCTTATGCATTCATTTCTTTTCATCACAGCGCCCTCGGTAACCCTTACACAATTTCCGCTTTTCATGACAACTACATCAATGGATTAAAACGAATTGGTTTAGAACCAAACAGT